>JBBRJN010000195.1:0-6422 GCA_038219365.1 Kiritimatiellia bacterium
GCCCAGCAGGCGATCACCGCACTGAACGGCTATGACATCGACGGCCGTAAGTTGCGGATCAATGAGTCGCAGCCTAAACCGCGTGAAGACCGTGGCCCCCGGGGCGGCGGTTATGGTGGCGGCGGCGGCGGTGGTGGTGGCGGCGGCGGTGGCGACCGTGGCGGGTCCCGTGATCGTCGTGGTGGCGGCGACCGTGGCGGCGACCGCTGGTAAACCGTTTTTTTTTAATCGGAAATCAATACGTGGCGGCACCCTTTGCGGGTGCCGCCCTTTTTCTATTCCAACTTGAACTCCACCGTCAGCGTCTCATATTGCTTGAGAAAGGCCAGCGTGAGGCCGCGGATGGGCGGCGCATTCGCGGCAGCCTTCAGCACGGTCTGATCAAAATACGCGCTGCCCGAAGACTGTCTGATCCGGTAGCTCACCACCCTTCCGGTGCTGTCGAGCCGAATATCGAGCAGCGCCGGGCGCGAGCCCGCTTCACTCTCCCCTGGCTGTTCCCATGCCTCGAACATCGCACGCCGCACCAGCAGAACACAGCGTGAGATTTCATCTTCGGGAATGCTGTTCCGAAGGCCCGGCCTCGCTCCGTCTCGCAACGCCTTATCGATATCGGCACGTGACAGCGCCTTGTCCGTCAGCGGCTTTGTGCTGGGCGGTTTCGTCGGATCGTATGCTTTGTAGAGATCTTCGAACTTAGGCTTCTGCGGCTTGACCGGCGGTTCCACACGCTTGCCCTTTTTGAAAGGCTCCGGCTTTTTAATAGGCTCCGGCAACTTCTTCTCAGGCTCCTTCTTTTCCGGAGGCTTCTTTTCTGGAGGCTTCTTTTCCGGCTCCTTCTTTTTCTCGGCCGGCTTTTTCTTTTCGATCACCACCGCATCTTTAGGCGGCTCGGGCAAAGCAACAGGTGGCGGCGCATCATCCGGAGGTGCCGCTTCCGGTTCCGGCTCCGGCATTTTTTCCTTTTTCGGCTCGGCTTTCTGCTGCGGCCTGTTCGGCTCAACAAGATTTTCTTCGAGCACAACCGTAAAATCCACAGGGATCGCGAGCTCCTTAGGACGGAAAGACGGCAACAGCGGCAACAAGACGGCAAACAACAGCAACAGGCCGTGCAAGGCGCCCGACCACGTCAGCGAGTATGAATTGACCGGCCCCTTCACTACTGTCACCTGTCCACCCTCTAATCCGCCAGCGTCATCAACGCCATGCGCGTGATCTTAACCTTATACAGGATTTTCATCACCTGGATAACCTTGCCATATTCGAGCCGCTCGTCGGCCCGCACCAGCACGGCCACCTCGGAATCTTCGGCTGCCATGTTGCCCAATGTTTTGTCCAAATCATCCAGCGTGATCACGCGGTTGTTCAGATAGGCCTTACCTTCGGCGTCCAGAGTCACCACGTTTGACTTCTTGTTCGGCACCGTGTCGGCGTTCCCTTGAGGCAGGCGGATCGAAATCCCCTGCTCCAAGGCCGGCATGGTGATGATAAAGGTGATCAGCAACAAAAACGTCAGGTCGATCAGCGACGTCATGTCGATGTTGTTGATGACCTTGGACGGTTTATTGCGTCCGAGACGTCGCAGAGCCATTAGTCGTTCCTCCCCTGGAACTCGCACGCGATGCGCCCCATCAACTCATCTGCAAACCCGTCCATGTCGGCTGACAACTGGCGGACTTTGAGCGCCAGATTGTTATAGAAAATCGCACACGGGATCGCCACGAGCAAGCCGACCACGGTGGTTACCAAGGCTGACGAAATGGCCGGAGCGATCACTGAGAGCAGCACCGTGCCCTTGGTCCCCATGTCAGCGAACGCGTCGAGCACGCCCCACACGGTTCCGAGCAGACCCAACATCGGCGAGGCCGTCACGATGGTTGCCAACAACCCCATGCCGCGTTCAACGCGGATTTCCTCATCCTGTACCGTGTGTTCGCAGGTGCTGCGCACCAGTTCCACCTCGCGAACCGAGAGGGCTGCGCTCTCGGCTCCGCTTTGCCGCCCGATCACCGAGCGCCGCACCTCTGGATCGAGCAGTTTAACCATGCGCTCACACGTGCGGTCATAAATCAACTCGAGCGAGGTGAAGGCGCCTTTCTTTCGGAGAAGGTAGTAGTCAAGCACGTCCCTTCCCGCCAGAAACTCACGTAAAAAACGCTTGCTGCTGCGCATGACACTGGTCAATTCCTGATTTTTGCCAATGATGATGGCTGCCGCCACGATCGAGCCGCCCAGTTGCACAAGAACAATCGCCTTGCCCATAAGATTCGATGTCATGAACCCGCTGAACAAGGATGCCAACGGCAATCCAACCGAAACAAAATCGCTTCCAAACATGCTAAAAGCCTCCGATTCAAAATAGAAAAAGTGGATTAAAGAATGCGCCACACTGGCCCAGATGTCAATCCCCTGCTGCAAGAAAAAGAAGCCTCTTGCCATCACTCTCCGCCGACCTTACACTGACGCCACACATTGAGTGAAGGAACTGTAAATGCTAGAGCCGAAGCGCATCACCATCAATTACCGTGTCCCCTATGCCGACACCGACCAGATGCGCGTCGTATACTACGCGAACTATCTCACGTATTTCGAGCGCGCGCGCAATGAACTGATGCGCGCCTGCGGCTATACGTACCGTGAATTAGAGACGGGCGGTTTCGCCCTGCCCGTCTTAGAGGCGCACGTCAACTACCACAAGCCAGCCACCTATGATGACCTTCTTGAGATCACCGCCTGGTGCAGCGCGTTCAAAGGCGTGCGCTTGACGATCTGCTGCGAGGTCCGACGCGACGGGACGCTTCTTGCCGAGGGCTACACCATACACGCCCACGTCAGCGTCCAGACCCTCCGGCCGGTCCGTCCGTCGCAGGCCATGCTGGCCGCACTCGGATTCGGCCATGCCGCGGAGTGAGCGTCACGCCACGACTGCGTTTTAAGTACGGCAAAGGGTCAGGACGTGCGCCCAAACAACATGTGTTCACACGGCACTGGGATATGACACGGCGCACTCCTGGCTGTAGATCTCGTGTCCGATGGTTTCAAGCACCTGCTCGCGACCCTCCCGGCCCAGCGCAACCGGCCACGACATGAGATTCGAGGGCTCGAGCGCTTTGCCCTCGTAGGCGGGCAACGTAACGGAGTGGCCACTGTAGCTGAACCCCAAGCGGCTATAGAACGTCACGCGCCGCGCGGCCTGACAGTCCGTGCCGAAAGGTGCCACATCGACCACGATCGGACTCGCCACGTGAGCCTGCAGCAGTTCCAGCGCCCGGCGACCGAACCCGCCCGAACGCTGTGCCGAGGAGATCGCGAAATGCTCGACGAAACAGAAGCCGGAAAGCTCCCACCACGCCAACACCCCCACCACCAGTCCCTCCTGCATGACAGCCGAGAAACGGTACCGGGGATCACGCATCACGCGCGTCTGCTCCTTGCGCGTACGCCGCTCAGAGCCGGCAAACGCTTCGGCATAAATAGCCCAAGCCTGTCCGAACACTGTGTCCTGCTCGGCAAGATGCGCGGACAACCTTAGACCATCTGCACCGCAGATCGGCAAAGCCTTGAAGGCATAACGGCGGAAATCCACACACGCATCCACCGCCCTCAGTGACGCGGGGACACGGCCGAAACCTGATTGATTGGTGCGTCCTGATTGGACCGGATAAGCGAAGAACTTCGCGTTGTCAGACGTTAGGCCCTCTTGGCCTGTCGAAGAGAAGATCCGTTCGGATCTTTCACTCATTGCAATATTCATAGGCTCGTCGCCTCGCAAGCGATGCGACGATGTGCCAACTCACTTCTTATCGTGTCGGTTTGAATCCGGCTAATGCCGGAACCAGCAATCGGCATCACCGGTCTAAGACCTTGAAAAGACGCCTTTCGGTTGCATTACGATGACATCAGTGTACGAAATCACGGCCCTGTTTGACAAGCATGAAAATTACAGTTGGTTCCGTCGCCGCGTCTCTCTATACTGGTGACCATGAGACTTAGTTTGAAGTTTACATTCCTCGCACTTGCTTTGACGAGCGGGTTTTCGGTTTCAGCCGAACCTAAAATCACCATCGTGTTTCCTGCCGCTGGCGCGCGCCTTGCGACCGAAAGCCGGACTTTCGTCATCGGCTCGGTGACCCCGCCCGAGACCCCCATTGTCGTCAACAGCCAAACGGTCACGCCTTGGCGAACGGGCGGGTTTCTCTTCATGGCCCCCGTCACTCCCGGCTCCAACACCCTTGTCTTACGTGCAGGTGCCACCGAATGCCGCCACACGTTCACCGTGCCCTATCCGGCCCCAGCCTGGGACGGCAAGAGCATCCACGTCCTGTCCCCCCTACTGCCGCTCGGACTCCAGCCCAATGACCCCGTCCGGTTGGAGTGTCTCGCACCCACCGGCCTCACCGTCTGCGCGGCGGTCGGCGAGCGCACCGTTGTCCTGACCCATCAAGACCAGCGGCCGACCCACTACGTCGGCAACGTCACCTTTGAAGCGCCCGCCGAAGCCGTGCCGGTGACGTTCTTCTCCACCCCCTTGCCAGACGCAACGGCCGCGACGCTCTCCGCGCGTCTCGAGTGGCCTGCCTATACCGTCACGGGAAGGCTTTTCGAGGTCCGCGCACGCACCGTGCCCGGCGAAGGTGACACCGTCGCTTTCCTGCCACCCGGCCTCTGCGTGCAGGGCAACGGCTTTATCGGGGCGTACACCCGCTTCTGGCTTGCGGACAAGCCCTGCTTCATCGAAACCCGCCACCTCGTTGCGACCCCGGCCGCCGCCCGCCCGCCTCGCGACCTGCCGCTGCCCGACCTCGCAGCGGGCTTCGGCCCCCACCCCCCCACGAACCGCACGCCTTCGCAACTGCTGATCGTGATCGACCCCGGCCCCGGAGGCAGTTCAACCGGTGCGGTAGGCCCCACCGGCATTCCTGAAAAACGGGTCACCCTGCAACAGGTGAAAGCGGTCAAGTCCGTGCTGGAGCAGGCTGGCTTTCGCGTACGCCTCACGCGCGAGTCCGATATCGATGTTGACCTCTATGATCGCGTACGCCTGGCTTACACCGAAAAGGCCGATGCGTTCATCTCCATCCACTACAACGCCACTGTGCCCGCCACGAACCCGCAAAGTGTCCGCCACATCGCCACCTATTGCTGGAACCCGATCGGCGAGCAGCTCGCACACGCCATCCATCCGCACGTCGCGAAGGTCACTCCGATTCCCGACAGCGGAGTCCGCACCGCCAGTTTCGCGGTCTGCCGCAACCCCGCCGTTCCCTCCATCCTGATCGAGTTGGATTTCATCACCGTGCCTGAAGGCGAAGAGGCCATCCAGCAGCCCCAACAACAGATCCGCGTAGCTGAAGCCATCCTCGCCGGCCTGCACGACTGGCTCAACCCGAAAGGGAATGAGGGTTCAGGAGTCAGGAATTAGCGGTTTTCTCCTTTACACACCAGCATTTTTAATTTTGGCACATAAACGCCTCACTGCGTCACTACGAACATTGAAAGGATCCCTATGAAAAACAGCGCTCCCTTCCTATTGGCCTCTCTCTTTCTTCTGCCGCTTGTCACGCGTAGCGCCTCAGACTACCCCTACCAGCCCGTGCCGCTCAAGCAGGTTGCCATCCTCGACGGTTTCTGGCTGCCGCGCTTCGAGACCAACCGTCTCGTCACGGTCTGGGCCGATTTCAAGAAGAGCGAAGAGACCGGACGTATCTCAAACTTTGCCCGTGCGGGAAAGGCGGAACCGGGGCCTTTCAAGGGCATCCCGTTTGACGACTCCGACGTCTACAAAATCGTCGAGGGCGCGGCCTACACGCTCGCCACGCATCCTGACCCGGCACTCGACACCTACCTCGACAAGCTGATCGCCAAAATCGCCGCCGCACAAGAGCCGGACGGCTACCTCTACACCGCTCGCACACTCGGCTTCACCAATGGCATGACCGGACCCACGCGCTGGAGCAACATGGGCAGCAGCCATGAGCTCTACAATGCCGGACACCTCTATGAGGCCGCCGCCGCACACTATCAGGTCACCGGCAAACGAACCTTGCTAGACGTCGCCTGTAAAAGCGCCGACCTCATCGACAAGACGTTTGGCCCCGGCGAGTCCCAACTCAAAGGCACCTCCGGCCACGAGGAGATCGAGATCGGCCTCTGCAAGCTCTACCGCGTCACCGGCGAGAAGCGCTACCTCGACCTCGCCAAGTTCTTCATCGACATGTGCGGACGCAAAGACCTGCGCAAGCTCTACGGCGCTTACAACCAAGACCACATCCCGGTGATCGAGCAGACCGAGGCCGTGGGTCACGCGGTCCGCGCAGGCTACCTCTACGCGGGCATGGCAGATGTCGCGGCCCTGACCGGCGACACGTCCTACATCGACGCCATCGACAAGCTCTGGGAAAACGTGGTCTCCAAGAAGCTGC
>JBBRJN010000196.1:0-6421 GCA_038219365.1 Kiritimatiellia bacterium
GCTCGGACGTGCTGGCGCTGGCGTCGTCGTTGACGGTCAAGGCGGGAGCGGCGTGGCACCTCGCGGCGACGGCGGGCGAGGTCGTGCCCGTGCAGTCGGCAGGCGGAATCGCGTTTCAGGGCGGCGGAACGCTGACGGTCAGCGGAGCGGCTGGGCTCGTGAACGGCGTTCACCTGTTGGCGGCGGCCGTGAGCGGCGCGACCCTGACCGGGTTCGTGCCAGCCGCGTGGACGGTAACCTCCGGTGACGGCACCCGCCAATTCAGCATGTATGCGGAGGACGGTGCCGTTTATCTGCGGGTGTCCGGTAAGGGCAGTTTGATCATGATGAAGTGAATTTAAGGAGACTATAAAATGAAAAACATGAGGCGGATAGTTGGCGTGGGCATGATGGTCATGGCGTTCGCGGCGCGGGCGGCGGACGGCGTGTGGACGGCGGGTTCGGGCGTGTGGACGAACACCGAGAAGTGGGCCGCTGGCGTGCTTCCTGATGCTGGCGGCGCGGCGGCGTTTACGGGATCTGGAGGCACGGTGACCGTGCCAGCGGGATATCCCTTCAATCTGAGCGCGCTCTATTTTAACACAAACGGTGTGGTTTTAAATTGGACCCTCATGGGCGAGACCAATGCGCTGGTGGCTCCCGCGCTCGTGCGCATTGACAATCCCATTAACACCCTCTTTATGAACGCGGCAATGGCGGGAATCAACGGTTTTCAAAAGACCGGCGACGGGACCCTGAAGATAACCACCACCAACCCGCTGCTGAGCGGTTCGGTCCAGGTGCTGGGCGGCCGCTTGCTGATTCGCGCGGACGACAACCTCGGGCAGGTTCCCGCGTCCTATCAGGCCGACGCGCTCGTGCTGGACACCGGCGCGATAGGCAACGATGACCCCACCTTGACGCTGGCGTTGACGCGCGGCGTGACGCTCGGGGCGGGCGGCGGCTATCTGTTCGGACGCAACGGCAACGACATGGTGATGGCCTCGCCCATCACGGGTGCAGGTTCCCTCTACGTCAACATGCAGACCGGTTATGTGGTGCTGAGCAACACGAACAATAATTACACGGGCGATACGGTCATCGGCGCGTCCGGGCCCGGCTATTCCGGCGGTCAACTCGCTGTGCTCAAATTGGGTGCGGACGAGGTGCTGCCGCACGGCGCGGGTGCTGGTGGACTCGTGATCGACGGCACCCAAAAAGGCGTGCTCGATCTGAACGGCAAGACAGAAACGGTCAACCGGCTGACTGGACTCGGAGCCGCGGTGCTCGCCAACAGTTCATCCTTGACCGGCGTGCTGCGGGCTGGCGCTGACGATAGCGACACAATCTTCTCCGGCTCGCTGCAAGCGGGCGCGGTGCTCGACAAGATCGGCACCGGCACGCTGACCTACAGCAATATGGCGGCGTCCGCCGGCAGCATCCGCATTTCCGACGGCGCGGTGCGGGCCGCATCGGCGCAGTCCCTCGGGACCGTCACGGTGATCATGGCCGGCGGCACGCTGAAGACGCCTGTGCAGGGTCCGCCCCAGCGCTTCGCGGCTTCGCTGCTGCTTGCGACGAATGGCGTGTTGGACCGGACTCTGGCCACCGCCGCAATCGTGTGGGGGGGCGATGTCGCGGCGGCGGACGGCGTCACGAACACGACGTTGTTGACCGTCAGCGGCGGGTCAGAACCGTTCAGTATCGGGGCCACCAACCGTTCAGTGGTGTTTAATGCGGATGTGGCTGACCCCAACGGCGTACTGTTCCGTGACCGGGTGTGGCTGGCCCGCCTGCCGCTCTCCTCGACGTGGTCCATTGCTCCCGGTGCGGATCTCACCATCGGCAACGCCGGGCTGCTGGGGACTGGTGCCATGACGCTGACCAACTTCTCGGTCAGGCTGCCAGCCACGGATGCGCTAGGTGTCGGCGGCGAAACGGTGACGGTAGGCGGAATTTCGAACGCCGTGTGGTTCGACGCCACGCGTTTGGCCGGCCCCGCTGTGACGAATGACCCCTCCTATGCGTTTACAGCATCGAACAGTGTCATTTTGTCGGGTACCAGCGCACGTGTCGGCTTCGGCGGCGCAGGCACGGTGACCTATACCGGTTCCGTCAGCGGCAGCGGCACGCTGGTTAAAAGCGGCAGCGGCGACGCGGTCCTGGCTACTGCCAATACCTTCACCGGCGACATCCAACTCAACGCGGGCAGCCTGCGGGTGAGCGACGACGGGCAACTCGGGAATAGCGCCAATCCGCTTATGCTTGCGGGCGGCTATCTCGGCAACGCCTCCGGCGCCAACGTGACCCTGCCCCGTACCGTTCAGGCGACGGCGGGCGGCTTCGACGTGCAGGACGCGTCGCTGAACCTGAGCGGCGTGGTGAGCGGCACGGCCTCGAAACGCGGTGGCGGGACGCTGACCTTGAGCGGGTCTTCAGCCAATCCGGCGCTGGACCTGGCCGTGACGCAAGGCGCGGCGCTGCTGAGCAAGAGCGGTGCGTCCGCAGTCCGGAATCTCACCGTGGCCCCGTCCGGGACGGCGCGGCTGGCCGGCACGGGCGGCAACCAGATCAGTGGGAATGTGACATTGACCGGCGGTGCGCTGGACCTGAACGGGTTTTCCGAGACCGTCGGCCGGCTGGACAGCGCGGCGCTCGCTAGCTCGGTGACCAACGGCGGCGCCTCGGCCGCGGTCCTGACGGTCGGTGAAGGTGGCGTGGGCGGCACCTACTACGGTGCCTTGGCCGACGGTGCCTCCCTTGGACTGACGAAAACCGGAACCAACCTCTTCACCTTGGCCGGCGCGGCCGGAACGCAAACGGCTTCGGGCGGCCTGCGCGCCGAGGGCGGCACGCTGGCCCTGGGCACCGGCGTGCGCTATGTGCGCGTTTCGCCGGGAACGGCCCGCGCACCCGGAACTCTGCCGGCGATGGGCGAGTTCCAACTCCTGTTCAAGGGCCGGCCCTTGGCCTGGCCGGCGGGCACGACTAACATTGTGACCTCCTCCTCCAGCACGAATGTCGCGGTGCGCCTGATCGACAACAATTCGCGCACGTATTGGCAGGCGGGGTCCCTGCCGGCGTCGGCGACGATCGACATGAAACGAACGGTTCTGTGCGACGGTTACCGCTGGTATACCTGTTCCGACGTGTCCGACCGTGATCCCCTGAACTGGACGGTCGAGGTCAGCGCCGATAATGCGAACTGGTTCATGGCCGACGCGCGGACAAACCAGACGGTCGTGACGACGCGCGGCACGCTTGCGTCAGCCCGCGCATTCACCGGAGCCTGGCCGAACGACGCGGTGTCGTCCGCGTCCGGCCTCTACGTGGCCTCCGGAGCGGTGGTGCGGGTGACGCTGCCGGAGGAGTCGGTGGCGGGGCTGACCGGTTCGGGCGAAGTGGCGTTGGCGGCCGGTGCCAGCCTGCGCGTGGCCGATGCCGGTTCCTACGCGGGCACGGTCTCGGGCGAGGGACGCCTGCTGTTGGGCGGGAACGCGTCACTGGGCGTGCCTTCGGCCGCCTCCGTGGTCAACGTGGTCAACGACGGACCGTTTGCGGCGGCTGTGACGGTGGGCGCTAACAATGAACCTCTGTTCGGAGCGGCGCTGGCCGACGGCTCTTCGGCCCTCGGCCTCACGAAGCAGGGGAGTGGCACGCTGACCATGGTCGACGCGGGCAGCACCTACTCGGGCGACACGCGGGTCGAGGCCGGCACGCTGAACGTGCAGGCACCGATGTGGCGCTTCCGCTACATCCGCTTCAATCCCTCAATGACCGTGAACAACAACGTTCCCTTCGCTAGCTATGCGCTCTGCATCTCCGAGTTTCAGCTTACGAGCAACGGCGTGTCCGTCGCGTATCCCGTGGGCTCCACGGCCACGACGCTTTACGCCAACAATACGGGCAGTCCGAGTTCGAACGCGATCAACGGCTTGACCACGGGCTCGGACCGCTGGCTGAGCCCCGTGATCCCGAACCCTTTGACCATTGATGCCAAAAGCGCCGTGACGTTTAATGGGTACCGCTGGTTCACGTCGGGGAATAATGCCGGAGACTATAACCGCGCGCCGACCGCCTGGACGGTGGAAGGCAGTTACGACGGTATCACATGGATGACGCTCTGCGGCGAGTCGGGCGTCCCGATCCCTGGCTTCACAGCAAATGTAGGCAACGAAGTTGGCCCCTTCTTGGCGTCACCGGCGCGCTTCAAGCTGACGGCGGATTTCTATGCGGAGACGAATTCCGCCGCGCTCAAACTCGCGGCGGTGTCGGCCCGCTATCTGCGCTTCACGCCGACGGCGGCGCGCAATGAGGTCGGCACATTTGATTTCGGCAGCTCCGGCTTTCAGTTGGCGGAGTTGCAGCTGCTGCGCGACGGCGTGCCGGTCAGCTATCCGGCGGGCACCCTTGCGACCGCGTCGGGCGGCAGTTATGCTAATTCGTACCCCCCGGGCAAGGCCGTGGACGGCGACATCGTCGGCAGTGTAAACAACCGCTGGTACAGTGACGTGATGGTCAACCCGCTCACGGTTGACATGCAGCAAGCCGTGGCGTTCAACGCTTACCGCTGGTACACGGCCTACAACACGCCTAACCGCGATCCGGTCGGCTGGACCCTGGAGGTCAGCAACAACACGACCAACTGGTACACCGTGGACGTGCGCACCAATCAGACCGTGACCACGGACCGCAACGTGGCGGCAGGCACGTGGGCGCTGGACTTGCCGGCGGGGCAGCGCGCGGCGGACACGATCCCGGACGCGTCGCGTACCCTTGTGGCAACGGGCGCGACCCTGCGCCTCGACGCGGGCAGCGAGACGGTCGGGCCGCTGAGCGGCACGGGCACGGTGACGCTCGTCCAAGGCGCGATGTTCGGCATCAACGGCTTCACTAACGCCGCCTACGCGGGCGGGATCACTGGAACGGGCACGGTGGTGAAGACCGGCGTGGCTGTGCAGACGCTCTCCGGCGCGCTGGCCTTTAGTGGCGCGCTCCTTGTGAACGCGGGCACGCTGGACTTGGCGGGCGCAACGTTGAACGGCGTGACGAACATCGTGCTCCGCAGCGGCGGCGAGCTGGCGGGCGCAGCAGCGGTCAACGGCAACCTGACAATCGCCGCTGAGGGCGGAGCGACCCGCGCGAACCTCGCGGTCACCGGAGCATTGACCGTGACTGGCACGCTGAAGCTCGCGCTGCCCGCAGGTGCAGTCATGCCCTATGCGCAGCGGCTCTTCGCGTTCGGCTCGGCCGACGCGGCCACGCGCGCGGCGCTGCATGCGTCCGCGGGCACGCTGGCGGTGCCGGTCGGGTTTGCGGCCTCGGTGCACGTGACGGCGGATGCGGCCTACCTGTCGGTGTCCGCGCCGGGAACGGTGCTGCTCGTGCGCTAGCCGTTTGCCGAGTGTGAGTTCCTTGGACCGCCGGCACCTTGCCTATAGTGTGAGGTGCCGGACGACCTACCACACGGGTTGAGGCGGGCAGGGCACCACGATCCCAGATGGCTGGGTTCTTAAAAAATCGGAGTTGACTCTTTTCGCATCACTTCTGCATAATTGCAACGAAAAATGCTCACTCGCATGTCGCAGGCTAAGCCTATGGGATGCTAGTGACACTGGGGAAGTGGATAGTTTGTAAAGGAGAGTGGTCATGCGTGCAACGCTTCGCAAGCTGGTGGTGGTTGTTGTTTTTGCGGCTTTTTCCGGCGCATGGGCCGATAACGGCGTATGGACGAATGCGGCCTCCGGTGTCTGGAGCGACACGTCTAAGTGGCAGAACGGTGCGGTCGCGGTCGGGGGCGGTACGGCGATGTTCAATGCGGCGTCGGGCACCCTTTTTGTGACGAACGATCTCGGAACGGTCACCCTGTCAGGACTTACCGCGAACGCGAATGCGGGCAACGCCGCCATCTGGGCCATTGTTGGAGGTACGAACGCGCTGATCGCGCCGGCCTTGGTCAGCACGCTAAAGGACAGCCTCTCCGTGCGGCCGACGACGCTCTCAGGAAGCACCGACATTACAATCACGGGGTTGGGGAGATTCTTTTTGGGTGATGATAATCTGTATACCGGACGCACGATTATCTCCAACGGAAACGTGCGCGTGGCGCGGGACAGCGGCTTCGGCCCTGTGCCCGCGACGTATCGGGCCGACGCGATTATCCTCGATAACGGCGGATTGGAAAACGACGACGACAATTTCGTGCTCACCAACCATCCGAACCGCGGCATCACCGTGACGGCGCGGGGCGGGTTCATCGGTGCCGGCTACACCACGGCGGGCGTGGTGATCGAGGGTCCGATCACGGGGCCCGGCCTCCTGGGAATCAATTTTGAGAACAGCGCTGTGACGCTGGCCAACCCCGCCAACGATTACGCGGGCGGCACGGTGGTCGGCACAAACGGCCCCGGCTCAAATCCGCTGACCTGTACGCTCCGGCTTG
>JBBRJN010000197.1:0-6367 GCA_038219365.1 Kiritimatiellia bacterium
GGACGGACTCGGCGGGGTCGGTATAAATGGCCTGTTCTTGGCCGTCGCGGGACATGAGGAGGAGCTGTTTGTCGCGGGCCATGAGAAAAAGGTCTTTCGAGATCGGCTGCGGGTCGCGGATGCGGCCTTTTTCGCTGAGGCGGCGAGCGGAGGGGAGGTGGTCGGGGCCCTCGAGCGGCGAGACGAGCGTGGCGAATCCGGCATGTTCGTTGGCGCCGTGACCGGGAGAGAAACTGGCGAGGACCTCCTGTGTGCCGGGGATGGGCTGGGCATCGATCATCACGGTGTATGAGCGCATGTTCCCGTAGAAGACATTGACGCCCGTGCCGTCGGGGTTCATGGTCCAAAGGGCATGGTACTCGACCTGCGAGCGGTCAACGTATTCCCAGCGCATGTAGAGGATACGGCCGTCGGGCATGACGGCGGGAGTATTGTCCTGCTCGATGTTGGCGGAGAGTGCCGTGATTCCGCTGCCGTCCGGTTTACAGCGGAAAAGCGTGGCAACCTGGGTGTACCAGCAACTCACCCAGCGCTTGCATCGGGTGGTGACAAAAATGATGTCGCCGTCAGGCAGCCGGCAAGGCTCAAAGTCATCCCAGGGGCCGTCGGTGAGCTGTTTAAGGCCTGTGCCGTCGGACTGCATAAGATAGAGATGATAAAAATCGGTTCCAGCAGGGCGGTGTGAAAACAGGAGCGTATGCCCATCGTAATCCACGTAGGGGTCGCGGATGCTGCCGCCTTGGGCGTCGAGCAGCGTGGTCTTCACCTGTGTACGCAGGTTATAACGGTAGAGAACGCCCTTGTCAGGCTGGCCGTTGCCGGCGTAGGCTTTTTTGCCGGCATCATCACAATAGTACCCGATGTTCGCGTACCAGTGCCCGTCCGTATAACGCGAGCGTGTACACAAAATGATTTCCGCAGTGTCTTTGAGTGGGCCGGACAAGGCTTGGTCCAACAGGCTTGCCTGTACGTTGTCCATAAAGGCAAACGACAAATAGCCTGCCATCAGAAGACACCGTTTCATCGCTTTCCCCCATTGCGAAACATGACAATAACATTTCTAGGTTAGCACACTGTTTGGCCCGTTTCAACCGCTGATGCGGGTTCCCCTTCGTTTTTTCGTTCTTTCAAGAACCGGTTGCTGAGGTTACATATAGGGGTTTAACCTATGAAAAAAATGAAGTATATTCTAGCTTTGGCGTGGCATTAAAACTTGCTAATGACCGGAAGTGATTAATTTTTTACATTATCGACTTGCTTCAGAACCGAAATTAACGCACACTATATATACACGAATGAGCTGGACTCACATATAGCACGCTTAGGAGAGTCTTTTTTGTTGCTAGGGGTTGAGCTGATAGGTGAGACACGCTTTTCGGTGCGACTAATCTAAGGAGTTCATTATGGGTAAGCAAAAAACGCCGGCAGAGCGAGAGATCGCAATCCGCGTGGGTGGACGTATTCGTCAACTTCGCGAGATTCAACATATTTCCCAAATCCGTCTGGCGACGGAAATCGGGATCCGTGCGGGTCCGTTGGGATGGATCGAGAAGGGTAAGCATCTGCCTTCGGGACGGGTCTTGTTCCGCCTGGCGAAGCAGCTGAACGTCAGGATCGACGACCTGTTTCAAGAGACAAACATCTGGCAGCCGGGCGCTCCGACGGTTTCGGATGCGGTACCCGTGCTTTTGCCGCCTCTGGTGACGGACGCCAAGGCCGAGGCCGTGAAATCGGCGCACATCATCTGCCAGTCTGTCGCAAACAAGGTGCTTGATCTGGAAGCGCTCAGTGGCGCGATCAAGACAGCTGAGATTCCGTTGTATGTGCCGTTCGCGCGGACGGAGGCGGGGGCCGAATATCTTGCGGCGCGGGTGCGCCAGAACCTCGGCATCGGCGATGCGATCGTGAACGACTATCTGGAGCTGTTTGAGAACGTCGGGCTGCGTATCGTGTTCATGGAAATGCCTGAGGGCTGCGAGACGTTCAGCGGCTACGACAGCCTAAATCGTAACGCGCTTTTCTTCGTGAACAGTCTGCTCAAGAAGCAGCCTGAGCAGCAGGTGTTCAGGGTGGTCTTTGAGTTGGGCCGTATTTTTTGGTATACGCGCAATCTGTACGGGGCAGGTGCCGACGAGGCACCGGCTGAGTTGGCCGACGAGGCGGTGCTGGACGAGGCTCAATTCGCGCAGCGGTTCGCGGAGAGATTCCTGATGCCGGCCGGGGCGTTGCAAAATACGGTGGGGCAGCTGGGGCTGACGCCTAAAACGTGGTCGTGGGACATGCTGCTGCGCCTGAAGAAGCGCTACGGCGTCACCGCGCAGCGTTTTGCACAGCGCCTACAGGTGCTCAAGCTGAGTTGGAGTGATAAGCAGAAAAAGAGCCCTCGGTTTTATCTGTTCAAGGATGAGGTCGAGGCCTTCCATGCTGAAAATGGTCCGACAGCAGAGCCGGGGGGCAACCGTCCTGTGCTCGCGATGAACGGTCGGCTGTGTGACCTGGTTCTGCAAGCCGAACAAAAGGCGGGCAAGGAACAGAAGCCAGTCAACGCGGTCAAACGCGTGTTGCGTCAAAACGGAGTCAAGCTGGACGCATAAAAAGTTCGGCGTGCAAGTTAGTTGAAAACCTCCCGGTGCAAACCGGGAGGTTTTTTTGTATACTGTGGCACTAATGCCCGTGGACGGGCTTGCAGGGATTTTATAAAACGGATAACTGGAAGGAGAAGCATCGATGAGTTCTGAGAGTAAATCGGGTTCGGGCGTGATGGCGTTGGTGCCGATTATGTTCGGTTTCTTTGCGATGGGCTTCACAGATGTCATCGGCACGGCAATGGCTTATGTGAAAAAAGATTTCGGCTTGACGGATTCCGTGGCAAGCTTCTTGCCTTCGATGATTTTCCTCTGGTTTTTTGTCGTTTCCATTCCGACGGGGATGTTGACCACCCGCATTGGCCGCAAAAATACCGTTCTCCTCAGCTTAGCGGTTACCATTCTTGGAGCGCTCCTTCCAAGCGTGAGCTACACGAAGTACACGATTTTCATTGCGTTTGCGTTGCTCGGCATTGGCAACACGATTATTCAGGCCGCGCTGCCGGCCCTGCTGAGCAACGTGGTCAGCGCCGACCAGTTGACCAGCCGACTCTCCCTCGGACAGTTTGTCAAGGCGCTTTGCGCGACGGTCAGTCCTTTCATTGCCTCCGTGGCGGCGCAAACACTCGGCAACTGGAAACTGATTTTCCCGATCTACGCAGCGATCACGGTTTTTGTGGCGGTCGGTCTTCTTGTGACCCCCATCAAACGTGAAGCAGTCACGGGTTCCACGACGACCTTCGGCGGATGCCTGGCGTTGCTCGGCAACCCTTTCATTCTCGCCATGTTTGGCGGCATCTTCTTTGTCGTCGGCGTGGACATCGGTCTGGGATGCGCCATTCCCCCCTTCCTTCAAGAGGTTTGTAAAATGCCGCTGGACAAAGCGGCGCTGGGGCCGTCGGTCTATTATGTCGCCAAGACGGTGGGGTCTTTCCTTGGTGCGATCATTCTCGCGAAATTCGCGCCTGCCAAATGCTTTCCGATTAGTGCGCTCCTCGCGCTCCTCGCGCTGGTCGCCATGTTGTTTGTGAAGGAAACGACCCTTTTCCTCGCATGCGTGGTTGTTGCGAGCCTTGGCATCTCCAATATTTTCGGCATGGTCTTCGGCTTGGCCATGAACCGGCTGCCGCAGAAGGCCAATGAGATTTCAGGGCTGATGGTGATGGCTATCGCTGGCGGCGCGATCATCCCCCCGATCATGGGTGCGGTCAAGGGCTCGGTCGGCCCGAATGGCCTGGTTTTTGTATTGCTCGCCTGCCTTGTGTACTTGTTGGGGTTGGGTTTGTTCGCCTCAAAACAGGCAAAAGCCGCCTAGCCTGATGCTGAACCGGTGCGCGAGATTCTTTATGCAACGTGTAACGATGGACCTCAGAAGCAGTTTTGTGATACCGACTTTGAACTCCGGCAAGACGCTGGAGGCGTGCCTGCAAGCGATCCTCGCGCAGCGGCTGCCGCGCGCGTCGTATGAGATCATCATCGCGGACGCGGGCTCATCCGACGCGACGCGCGAAATCGCGACGCGCCTGGGCGTGGATGCGATTGTGGACAATCCGCTCAAAACCGGCGAGGCAGGTAAAACAGCGGGTATTAAGGCGGCCTCCGGCGACTTGATCGCGCTGGTTGACAGTGACAACATCCTGCCGGACGAGACTTGGCTGGAGCAGATGCTTGCGCCGTTTGACGATCCTGAGATTGTGGCGGCGGAGCCACTCGCCTATACGGTGCGGCCTGGCGATCCCGCGCTGACACGTTACTTTGCGCTGCTGGGAATGAACGATCCGCTGTGCCTTTTCACTGGAAATTACGACCGGGAGTGTGCAATTACCGGCACGTGGACGGGTCTGGCCGTTCAGCAGCACGACATGGGCGGCTACCTCAAATTGATGCTGACCGAGGAGGCTTTGCCCACGATTGGCGCGAACGGCTTTGTGTTCAGGCGCTCGCTGCTGAGTCATGTGGCGTGGGAGCCGTATTTCTTTGACATCGACGTGATGCATCAGGCGGTGCGCCAGGGGTTCGGTTGCGTGGCCAAGGTCAAGACCGGCATCGTCCACCTGTACTGTGCCAAGTTGGAAGAGTTCGCGCGGAAGCAGCGGCGACGCATCCGCGATTTTCTTTTTTTCGCACAGGAGAAACAGCGGACGTATCCCTGGGACAAGCAGCGTAAAACAGGAGTTATTCTGTTCGCACTCGCCACGGTAACGGTGCTGCCCGTGGCGGCTCAGGCTCTGATCGGGTTCTGCCGTAAGCCTGACCGCGCCTGGCTCTACCATGTGCCGGTCTGTTGGGTCACGCTCTGGACGTATGGCGTGGGAACGCTGCGGAAAGCGTGTGGGTTCAAACAGGCACCGGTCGCCCGGGACGGCTGGCAGAAAACGGGGTCGTGATGAGAGGTTCGTGGCATGGGCGTCTCGCCCATGGACGACCACGGGCAAGATGCCCGTGCCACAGGGTGGGGGATCGCCCGGTGTGAGACGATGGCTTAAGGAGGCATGTTATGACAAGACGGCAGTTTATGGCGGGTACGGGAAGCGCGATGTTGTGGGGAACAAGCCGGGCATGGGCGGGTGCCAACGACCGTGTACGACTGGCCGTGATCGGCATCCACGGCATGGGCCAGAATCACATCGCGGAGTACAACAAATTGCCGAACGTCGAGGTCGCGGCGCTCTGCGACGTGGACGAGAACCAGTTCGCTCCGGTGATCAAGAAGCACTTCACGGATAAAGGGCTTAAGACGCCCAAAACGTACACGGATTTGCGCAAGCTGTATGAGGACAAGGAGATCGATGCGGTCTCGGTCGTGACGCCGAACCACTGGCACACGCTCGCATCGATCTGGGCGATCCAGGCGGGCAAACATGTGTCGGTTGAGAAGCCATGCTGCCACAACATCTTTGAGGGCCGCAAACTGGTCGAAGCCGCCAAGAAGTACAAGGTGCTCGTACAGGACGGCGCAGAGCAGCGTAGCAACCCGTGTGCGCAGACCATGGCCACGTTCCTACATGACGGCGGGCTAGGCGAGGTCTACATGGCCAAGGGCCTCTGCTACAAATGGCGCAACACCATCGGGCGCTATCCGGACGAGCCGGTGCCCGCGGGCGTGGACTATGATCTCTGGCAGGGACCCGCTGCAAAGCGCCCGTTCAACAAGAACCGCTTCCATTACAACTGGCACTGGAACTGGGAATATGGCTGCGGCGACATGGGCAACCAAGGTGTGCACGAGATGGATATCGCGCGCTGGGGGCTGGGCGTCACGCTGCCGACAAAGATTTCGGCGATGGGCGGTCATTTCATGTTCGACGATGACCAGCAGACGCCCAACGTGCTGATGGCCCTGTTCGAATTTCCAAATTCCGAAGGCGGTGGCGACAAAAAGAAGATCCTGCAGTTCGAGGTCCGCCACTGGATCGCCAACGGCGAGGACGCGATGTGGATGAAGGGTGCTTCCCAGGGCAACGAATACAAGGCCACCAGTGGGGGCAATGTGACAGGCAACCTCTTCTTCGGCTCGAAAGGGTACATGGCCAAGGATGTTAACAAGTGGCAGGCCTTTATGGGCGAGAAGCGCGAGCCCGGCGAGACCGGTTCTGGCATCGGCAACCACTATGAGAACTTCGTGAAGGCGATCCGCGAGCCCGCTCCGGCGACCTTCAACAAAGGCATTGAGGACGGCTTCTACTCGTGCGCGGTGATCCACCTGGGCAACATCGCCTACCGGCTGGGACGCACACTGACCTTCGACCCCGCCACGCTCACCTTCCCCGGCGATGCCGAGG
>JBBRJN010000198.1:0-6326 GCA_038219365.1 Kiritimatiellia bacterium
CAACGTTTTTTTTATTGCTGATGTCATCAGTGTCCTCTCCGGGTGCCGCCGCCGCGGCCGCCGCCGCCCGAAGGCACGAAGCAGTCTCCACTGTACAAAGCGAGCCAGTCGACGCCCTCTTTGCGGAACGCGGCACCATCCCAGACGGTGAGCGCACGGCAATAGCGGCAGTTGGAAGCGATCGGAGTGCCGTCTAGATAGGGTTGCAGATGGTTCTTGATATGGCGTACCCATTCAATGTCCGACGAGCTGTTCTCAGAGCCGGACGCGGCATCGATCGGGATCAACCGCACGTCACGAAAGGCGGGGATCACGAAGTCCGAGGCCGAGGTGGGGATCTCTTTCGCGGTGTCCGTATCGAGGTATCCGAAGGGTTTGGCGGCGGCCGTCCAGACCACCTTGTCGCTCCGGTTGCCGCCATCGATGTCTGGGGTCATGCGGTCCACCGAGGCATAAACACGCACCACGGCGTCGGCACCGGCGTAGTCGTATTCAGGGCGCACAGGGCCGGTGATGGGGAAGGAGCCCTCCCCGCCGGGCTTGATGCGGTCCCAGGCCGTCCACGTTTGCTGGTTGTAAACGTACCAGGTCTCGTCCGCGTCCATCACATGGTTGGTGGCGAGCGCTGCGGCGGAGACCGGGCCAAGGCCGGCTTCGTCGATGAGCGGTTCGATTTTGGCTGGAGTTGAAAAAAAATGTTTCAGGGGAGAGACAAACGGATGCAGTCCGATGCCGAAGATTTCGCTGTCGGAGTAAGCGTTGGCGTCAGGAGCGGGTAACGCCGGCCAGTCGGCGACGGAGTTGTAGCTCTCCAACAAGCCGTTTGCATGGTGAAAGAACCAACACCAGTTTCGGCCTTCGACAGCCTCATAGAAGGCCTTTGTCAGGAGCAGGTGGCCATCGGAGGGGTCAAGGTAAAACTGCGCGTTGTCCGGGCCGGCGGCAATGCCGTCGGAGGCGATGAGGCCGAGCATTTCCGAGTATTCGTTCCACGCACCGGGCCAAGGCTCAGGGAAGTACATTTCACCGTTGAAATCGGTGGTATATTGCGAACGGATGGTGGCCGCGTGTTCGGTGAGCAGCGTCGTCATGTCGGGATCGACGTAGATGTGGTTGTTCTTAGCCGCGATTTGGGCGGCCATGAGGGCGGTCAAGGGTCCGGTGAAACAGAGGCGGGCCTGCATGTTGGTGATGGCGTCCACGGCGTCGGGGGTCTGGGTTGCAAGGGCGAGGACGTGCATCAGGTTGAGTTCGCCGACAAGGTTCAGCGTGGCGCCTTGCCAGCGGGCCGCGGCGAGCGCCGCGGCATCGCCCGCGTTCTGGGCCTGGTCCTTGCGCTGGATGATGCGGTGGAGGTCGACGTTGAAGAGCAGCACGAAGATCAGCGCGGTGAAGGCCAGCAAAAGGAAGACCACCGCTTGGCCGGAGCGGCGGGGTGCCGTCCTCCGTCCTCGGTCCTCTGTTCTCCGCTCTCTGATTTTTCCGTTCACCAGTTTGCATCCTCCAGGTAGAGCGGATAGTGGTTCTCGATCGAATAGCTGCCTTCGAGCGCGATATCGTCTTCTGCATGGGCTTCGCGCAGCTCGCCGTCAAGCAAGGGCTCGAGCGCGATCAGCAAGGGGTGGCGCAGACGCACGGTGACGAGGAGGGTGCCGGGGGTGGAGCCGTCGAGGTTGAGCGGTTCGTCAATGCGGATGTCGAGGGCCTCCCAGAGTTCATAGTCGAGGATGTTCCCGGCGGTGGGGCCATTGACGCTGGCCATATAGTCGGGGACGCGTGCAACCTCAAGCTGAATGCCGGGTGCCCGGGTGCTGGAACGCAAGGCAAGATCCCAGATTTCGCCCACGTTGTTGTGGGTGAGCGCGGAGGTGATAGCGGGGTCGATGCCGACTGCGGCCGGTATGAGGCGTTTGCCGGAGGCGGGGATTGCGGCGACCCGGGCGCTTTTTCTCACCATCCAATCGTTAAAGCCGACGGTGCGTGCGCGGGCCGCGCGAGCTGCTGCGTGGCTCAGCACGGCCTTGGACGAGAAGAGGTTGGCATACTGAAAAATACCGAGAAAACAAAGACACGTCAGGATGATCACGAACACCGATTCGATCATGGCCTGACCGCTTCGGTGAGAGGGCACGCTCTGGGACTCTTTATGCGGGGCATTCATCGTGGCGGGTCTGAGCGTGGGACAAACAAAAATACACACAGTGAACAGGCGTTACACCTGTCCACTGTCGGAAACCTTGTGCGGCAGATCAGGGGGTCGAGGTGGGACCGGTGACGCCGAGATCCCTGACCTTGTTCTCGTCGATCTCGTTAGCCAGAGTGGCGGCTTCTGCGCCGACCTCGGAGTCGAGCGCGGAGGTCGCGCCGGCGATTTTCCGGCCGGTGGCCTTGCTCAGTTTCGAAAAGAGGACGAGCAGCGTGACAGCGATGAGCACGACAATGATGATGTACTCAACCATGGTTTGGCCGCTACGGCGGCGGGCGGTTTTTTTCATACGTTTCTCCTGAGCTTCACCCGGCGGACCCGGCGGCCTAAGGATATTCCGAGGCGACTAAGTCCAGTGTCCGATTCGATTGTTGCCTGACTGCATACAGAAACAGAGCAAGAACAGACACGACCGACAAAAGCGCTGCAAACACAACGACGTATTCCAGCATGGCTTGTCCGGAGCGGCGGGTTTTGTTCTTGGATGCCCTGTACGACAGGTTTAACATTGAGAAGTAGTGTACAAGGCGCGTTGGAGAGACGCAATAACAAACGGGGAAGAGATAACGGTGCTCGGGAGGTTGCTGTTGCGGGCGGTGGGGGGAAGGGATACACTGTGAGGCATGGCTATGCGGTCAAGAAAAAGGGTCGTGGCGCTGCTGGTCCTGTGGTGCGCGACAACGTATGGGGAGGGGCTTGTAATGATGCGTTACACGGTGAGACGGATTTCTGCGGCGCCGCTTGAGGACGTCGATTTTTCGCGGGCGGAGGAGGGGAGGCTCGGGCAGGTGCGTCCTGAGTCGTCGGACCACAGGCCCGCGACCATGTTCCGCGTGCTGCATGACGGGACAAACCTGTATGTGCGGTTTGACGTGGAGGACCGGTATGTGCGCTCGGTGCAGACGGCCTACCAGTCCCCGGTCTGCACGGACAGCTGCGTGGAGTTCTTTGTGAGGCCGAAAGAGGGCAAAGGGTACTTCAACTTCGAGGTGAATGCGGGGGGCACGCTGCTGCTCTACTACGTGGAAGACCCGACGCGGACCGAGAAGGGGCTGAAGCAGTTCACCCCGGTACCGGAAGCGTGGGGCCGGCAGGTGGTGATCCGGTCGTCCCTTCCCTCCGTGGTGACGCCCGAGCTCACGGGGCCGGTCGCGTGGCACGTGTGTTATCAGGTGCCGTTTGCGCTGTTCGAGTCCTTTGTTGGCGAGGCGGGTCGGGGAGGAAACGTGTGGCGCGCCAACTTCTACAAGTGCGGCGACCAGACCTCGCATCCGCACTGGCTCGCCTGGTCGCCGGTGTCGGCGCTCAACTTCCATTTGCCGCAGTGTTTCGGCGAGTTGGTCCTGGCGGAGTAGGCGGGGCGGCGGTTAAGCGCCTCGGCGGTGGAGCAACTCGATGAGGTAGGGCATCACCTTGTGAGAGAAATAGGTGGCGCGGGCGTGGAGTTCGTCTTGGACAGAGGCGTAGACGGCGACGGTGTGAGCGATAAGCGCGGCGGAAAAGGTGCTGAACGTGGCAGAGGTGGTGCAGACGACCCAGAGCCCGACGCCTGCAAGGTTGAACAAGTAGATGATCACATAGGAGAAGAGCCTGCCATACTCGTGGATGTCCGGCTGCGTGACCATCAGGCTCTGAACCGTAAAGGTGACATGAAACCCCCAGGTGAGGCCCACGAAGAAGAGCCATGCAA
This sequence comes from Kiritimatiellia bacterium, assembly GCA_038219365.1. Lineage (GTDB taxonomy): Bacteria > Verrucomicrobiota > Kiritimatiellia > RFP12 > UBA1067 > JAHFSX01. The sequence continues at coordinate 3,897 of JBBRJN010000198.1, forward strand.
GCGGCAGGGGCATTGGGTTTACAAAGCAGCGGACCAGCAGGTACAGCAGGAGCACAACGACGGTGTACAAGGGAAAGAAATAGGGTGCCAGGGTGATAAAGATGTTTGTTTTCGAAAGGCTGACGCTACCGCCTTTGGTGGAGACCCGCAGGTTTTTTGCACGCCCGCCGAAGAGCATCGCCCACAGCGCGTGGGTGAGCTCATGGGCAACCACATAGGCGCGCACCGGCTGGGGCAGGAAGAACCACATGCCCAGCCACACGAAGTAGCCGGTCAGCAGCCAGACGGTTTCCGGCGAGAAGAGGGCTCCGGACGTTTGAATGCTGCGCAAGGTTTCGAGCAGGGCTAGCGAAACCGAAACGCAGAGCGGCAACAACGCCACACCTGTCAGGAATCGAAGCAGTCGAAACATGGTTTTGGGACTCCTTTATCGGTATATAAGTCATCGTGTTGCACGCCGGATTGGCCACGTACCGTAATTTCACCCTTTTCCAACACAGGCATTTCTTATATCATATAATCCTAAATTACGCTATGGGTGTCTTGAAAGAAAGGCCGCGACGCGATGAAACGATTGGGATGGGGCGTCTGTTTGGTGTTCGCCGGATTAGCTGCGGGCGGGGGGGCGCTGTCTGCCGCAGAGCCGTGCGTCAGCGGAATCTACCCGCACTTGGCGATGTACAACAACGAAGGGGAGTGCGGAACCGGCGCGGTGGTGCCTTGGGCTGACCGGTTGTGGGTGATCACCTATGCGCCGCACATGCCCAAGGGGTCGAGCGATAAACTCTATGAGATCACGCCCGAACTCAAGCAGACCGTGCGGCCCGAGAGCATCGGCGGTACGCCCGCGAACCGCATGATCCACCGTGAATCACAACAGCTCTTCATCGGGCCCTATGTGGTCGACAAAGACCGTAATGTGCGCGCGATCCCCTATTCCAAAATGTTCGGAAGGCTCACCGGGAATGCGCGTCATCTGACCGATCCGGCCAATAAGATTTACTACGCCACCATGGAGGAAGGAATCTATGAGGTCGATGTGCGGACCCTCGAGGTGAAGGAGCTTTGGGCAGACGAACAGAAAAAGGACAAGCAGACGGTGCACGCTGCTGATCTGCCCGGCTACCACGGGAAAGGACTCTATTCCGGACAGGGGATTCTGATCTACGCCAATAACGGCGATCACGCCCGGGCCGCGCTGAGCGACCCGACCGTGCCTTCGGGCTGCCTCGCTTCTTGGGATGGCAAGGCCGATGCGTGGACCGTGGTGCGCCGGAACCAGTTCACGGACCTCTCTGGCGCAGGCGGCATCGAGGGCAATGCGAACCCCGCAAGCGATCCGGTATGGAGCATCGGCTGGGATCACCGCTCCCTGATCCTGATGTTGCTGGAAGGCGGCACATGGCACGCGTATCGTCTGCCCAAGGGCAGCCACAGCTATGACGGCGCACACGGGTGGAACACCGAGTGGCCGCGTATCCGCGAGATCGGCGAGATCGATTTGATGATGACCATGCACGGCACCTTTTGGCACTTTCCCAAGACGTTTTCGCTGAAAAATTCGGCAGGGATCGCCCCGCGCTCGAATTATCTGAAAGTCGTGGGCGACTTTTGCCGCTGGGGCGACAAGGTGGTGCTGGGGTGTGACGACAGCGCGAAGTCCGAGTTCCTGAACAAACGTCGCGCCAAAGGTACGCTTAGCGGGCCGGGCCAGTCGCACTCCAACGTCTGGTTCGTCGATCCCGCGAGGCTCGACGCGTTGGGGCCGGCTATCGGGCGCGGGGCGGTGTGGGCGGGCGACGCGGTGAAAGCCGGGGTCGCCAGCGAGCCGTATCTGTTTGGCGGCTACGCCGCACGCTCACTTTCGCTGGCTCACGGCGCGGGCGGGTCGGTCGCCTTGACCCTCGAGGTGGACCGTGCGGGCGACGGGGTTTGGTCGAAGCTGCGCGAGGTTGACGCGCCGGCGGGCAAACTGACGGTCGTGACGTTCGCCGCTGGCGAGCGGGGCGCGTGGATACGGCTGGTGCCGCAGAGCGATGCGGCCGGCGTGTATGCCTGTTTCCAGTACGCTAACCCGGATATGCGGCAGTCGGTTGCGGACGCGCGGTTCGCAGGGCTCGCGACACTGAAAACCGCGAGCGCCCAGGGCGGCATCGTCTACGCGCGGGGCGACAACAAGCGGACGTTGGGCCTGGCGGCGGTGCAGGCCGGCCCGGACGGTGTCAAAGACGTCGGCTTTTACGAGTTGGATGCGGCTCTGAAATTGAAGCGGGTGGACGATCCCAACGGCATGGCTTACACGCGCAAGAGTTACCCGCTCAACGGGTCCGGGCTCGAAATCGATGCGGCCTCGGCGGTCATGACGGATGACAGCGGGCGGCGCTGGCGCTTTCCCAAGGCCGACGCGGCGTATGATGCGCCGGGGTTGTG
>JBBRJN010000199.1:0-6297 GCA_038219365.1 Kiritimatiellia bacterium
GACAACACGGACTGATCACTCATCTCACGCTCTCCATCCACATCGGATTTTTGTTAACTACGGATGCTTCTCCTGCCGAGAAATAAAGGCGCTCAGGTTTTCGCGTGCCGCGTCAAGCACGGCAAGCCGTTCACGACGCACCATCTTGAACGGCAAAAACTCGCCGAGCGGGCGCAACAAATTGGCCATGCGGTCCGTGCTGATTTCAATGGCGGAAGGACATCCCCCGAGACGGTCAAAAATCTCCAGCAGCCGTTCGGGAATCTGCGCCCACATGTGCGCGATTCCCTCCGTCGCCTGGAGCAGGTCGCCCGCGACAATGAATCCGCTCTGCGCATCCACGGCCAGCAACACATACGCCGTCTGCGGGCGCTGTCCCTCCGGCAGGATTTGCATGGGCGTGAACATCAGATCGAGTTGCAAAATGACGGGCTTCAGCGGGAGGTTTCGCAAGGCTTGCAGCCGTTTGGACTCAATCCTGACCTCAACCTCTTCATCGCCGACCTCTTTTACCGGGGTCCACACGTCCTGCCAAACGCCTTTCGCGTCTTGCTTGCGCATCAGGATCTCGCGTGGGAAGCGCGTCTTCAGCAACACGCCGTCCGCCTCCACCCGCATCGCCATGCCGTACGTCTGATACAGCACCGTTTCCAGCAGGTCGCGCTCTCTTGCATCAGGAAGCCAAGGGTGATAGCCAGGGACAATCGAACGGAAAACCGGCGTATTGCAGGCCTCGCCCGGCTGACGTTTAAGTTTTTTTAAAAAGGAGTGCTCGTGTTCGAACAACAGCGTCTCATTCACGAACAAAAGCTCGATCATGCGTATTTCCAAAAGCCAGGTCGAAACCTGTTTGGCCGGATCGGCAAGCCGCGTCACCAAGTCGTAAAACGCTTTCCAGCCAACGAGAAAACGGAGGTTGCGGAACTCTTTCGGCTGCCCCCCGAAAATGACAAAGCAAGGTTCATCCCAGCCCGGCACGTCAATGCCGAAACAGTCCGCGGCCCCCATCCACTGCCAAGGGTCTAGCTGATCCAAACGCTCGGCCATGGCGTACAACCGCTGCCACTGCGCTTTTTCGTCGCCTGTCATTTTTAAAGGAGCCATCGTATTACCTTCTCAACCGCGTCTCAAGCCCGGAAGCCCTGCTTCAAGAAACGCCGTTACAGTAACGCATTGAATCACCTGCCTCAAGCGCAAAGGCGTTTATGTTTTTACCTAACGCCTCTAAGGTCCAGATCAGCGGATAGAGCCGCTCGTGATACCAGAGCAACGAAAAATAGAGCCCGACCGGCGAGGGCTTCGACAGGCCCGACTCCCAATTTTCAACCAACCATCCACAACCACGCCGTAAAGCCCCTTCGAATGCCCCACGTTCACCCGTCAGCGCAATCACCACCAAAGCCGTCTCCTCCACCGTCGACCGCTCACCCGCGCTCCAACCGCCGTCCGTTCGCTGCTGCGCCAGCAGCCACGCCTCTCCCCGCGCCAACATCGTCTGGACCTGCTTAAGGCCGTCGCTCCCGGCCCCTGTTCGCGCCGCGTGAACACGCAAGGCGTCCACCACCCGGGCGGTACCGATCACCGGGTTCTTGCCATCTGCCCGATCCTGATGCCCAAACCACAGCGGCATCCAACTGCCGTCAGGCTCCTGTGCCCGTTCCAGATACCGGATCAACCGTCCGATGGCCACACGCCGCGCGGCGCGCGAAGACTTCGTCCCGTTTTCCTCAGGCCACACCGCGAGTGCGCTGAGCGCATGCGCGCTGATATCCGGACAGCTTCGATCAAACGGCAACCGGCCCCACCCGCGACAAAACGTAGGCATCCCTCCGTCCGCGTTCTGTAACGCCAACAGCCAGTTCACCCCGCTCCTCACCGCTTCCGACAGTTCGCACCTGCACCCCGCATCTTTAAGCCTTCTCAATGCGATCAGCGCCCCGCTCGTATCGTCCGCATCAGGCACACCCCCCGGAAGATCAGTCCAGGCCCACCCACCCGGGGTGGCACCGGTATAAGGATGACGCACCCTCACCTGCGTCCGCATCAGCCAATCGGCCACCCGCTCCCGCTCGCCGTCCCCAATCCCCAAGGCCTCTCTTCTCACGCCCAACTCGCTCGCTGTGGCTCTGACCGCAAGCGAAGTCACCCAGGTGCGCAGATTGGAATCGATCGCCCAACTCCCGTCACGCCGCGCCGCTCCCCGCAGAAAGGACATCCCCTTCACCGCCACAGGATGTTCGCCATAACCCGCATGGCGCAGCGCCAGAGTCACAAAGGCGGTCAGCGGGATCGCATCAAGGAAACCGCCATGCTCCGGCTGCAAGGCCGACAGCCGCCTTAACAGCGGGCCGGCGAACAGGTGCCCCCACGCGAACCCGCCACGTGACTTAGCCGTACAGACATGACGGCACAAACCAACCGCGATCAGCGCGGGCAAGGCGTAGCTCACCACTTGTAACCGCAACACGCGATACACCCTCTGTGGCAACAACGCCAAGAGAAACGGCAACGGAGGCACGCTCCGCCACGCCGCTGCGTCTCTGCCGCACAGCGCAAGATACGCCAGAATCGGCACTGCAAAAGTTCGGTCGGCACCATAAATTTTTTGCACCGAACGCGTGAGCGCTTCCGCCTCCATAGACCCGGTGCGTACGAGTATCCACGCTTCACCGCGGCGTGTCACCGCGTCCCAGCAGCAGCCCCGATTTCCGGATGTTCCGGCACCCACTGTCATCTGGCGCAACGCAGCTTGTGCGATCAGCGTGGTGCTGAGGTTTGAGACGCTCTCCGGCGTGTCGCCCCAACCGCCGTCGGCGTTGGCGTGCAGGCACAACCAATTGGCGCCCGCCTCGGCCAGCGTGCGATCAGTCGCTTCGCCCGCTTCCAAAGCGGTGATTGCCAGCGCCGTGCCCAGCGCGCTGGACGAGAGCTCCCCTGTCCACACGCCGCTGTCTGCATCGCGATGCTCCATCACCTTTTCAAGAACTGACCGACAGGCCTTTCGCAACGTATCCATGCCAAGAATCTTACCTGATTTCAGGGTTGCCCGCCAGCCAGTAGCCAGTGTTGCACTAGCTACGGGCTGGCGTGTAGCTTTTGGAGCATCAGCTCTTGCTTTAAAGGCGCATGGCGCGTCGCGCGTCGGTCCGGCCCTACGCTGCGCTTCGGGCGTGGACGTCCCGCCGTACAGGCATGGACCGGGGTGCCGGTCCGGGCCGGTCCCCGCAAGTACGGGCGGTACGTCTCGGACGCCCGGCGAGCGGCAAGCACACGCCCGGCGCGTCGCCGACGATCTCGAGACCGGTTGCGATTTTTCGTTCATGACGTCCGAGTTCACCGTCCCACCCGGCCAGACCGCTGTCATCTCCGAACTGCGGTGGGACTTCGAAAAGGCGTTCGACGGAAAAAAGAGTATGCCGGGCGTCGTCAAAACTTGGGTGGCCTCTCCGGCGGCCAAATGCCAGCAAGCGCACTTCGTCTGCCTCGCGGGAATAGATTTTAGTGCAGAAACCCGTATCAATACCCCGAAGGAAGCCGTATAATTAACGGCGCCGGGAATGATAGAATACCCAATGTTTCAAAGGGTTATTTCGCAAGGGGCGTTAGCTCAATCGGTCAGAGCTTAGGACAAAAAAAGGACTCTCTACGGGTGTAGAAAAGTCCTTAAAAATTGGTGGGCCCAGCAGGACTCGAACCTGCGACCAAAGGATTATGAGTCCTCCGCTCTGACCGACTGAGCTATAGGCCCGTGAGAAATAAATTGCTTGGAACTATACCACGGGTAAACCGGCGGGTTCAACTTCAAAGGTGAATGATGACACGCGAAATGAGTTTTAAGATCCGCGAGAAGGATGCGGGCAGGACCCTGGCTGCCTTTATGGTCGCGCGCTTCACCTATCATACCGGGGCTGAATGGGGCCGCCTGATTTGCGAGGGCCGCGTACGCGTGAACGGTTATGCCACCCTGCCCGAGGTGGTTTTGCGAACGGATGACGTGGTGCGGTATGACGCGTCGGATATTCCCGAGCCGCCGGTGGATGAGACCTTTCGCATCGTGTCGGATGACCCGCTGCTGCTGGTTGTGGACAAGTCAGGCAACCTGCCGTGTCACCCCGGGGGCCGCTATTTCAACCACACCCTCTGGGCGTTGCTGAAAGCGCGCTGCGGCTTATCTGACCCGATCCTTGTGAACCGCATCGACCGCGAGACCTCCGGGCTGGTGATGGTCGGTAAGACGCCCGAGGCCGCGCAAAATCTCTGGAAACAATTCGTCGCGCACAAAGTGGCCAAGCGGTATACGGTCTTTGTCGAGGGCGAGTTCCCCGAGCAGCTCGACGTGTCGGGGTGGTTGAGCGCTGACCCCGCTTCGGCGATCCGCAAAAAAAGGCGGTTCACGCAGGCCGAGGCGGTGAGCCTCGCGCCGGACAAGGCTTCCGAATGGGCCGAGACGTCGTTCGAGCGGGTGCGCGTGTGCAAGGGGTTCAGCGTTGTGACCGTGCGTCCGCGTACCGGACGTCTGCACCAAATCCGGGCGACCCTGCTTTCGCTGGGCTTTCCCGTGGTGGGCGATAAACTCTACGGACTGGACGAGCGGTTCTTTCTCAAATTCTGCGACGATTCGCTGACGCCTGAGGACCGGGCGCTTTTGCGTATGCCGCGCCAGGCGCTGCATGCCGATACGCTCGCGTTCATTCATCCGCGCTTCGGCACGCCAACGGAACTCACCGCGCCCTTGCCAGCCGACATGGCCGCGCTGCTCGATTAAAGGCGTTTCTGCAACTACCCGTCCGACAAAACAACAACTTTGCTGTTGAGTATGGACAACCGTTTACGTTAAATTACGCCTAGCCGGGTGCAGACTTGAGTGGCCCGTTATTATCTGCGATACGAGCTTCAGCGTAGCATGTTCATGGGGGCTTTTTATCATATGAGTTGGAGAGGCAAAGCGCTCGGAGGGAGCATCGGGTCCATGTTCGGCCCGTGGGGCGCGGTGGCGGGTGCCGCCGCCGGTCACTTCTTTGTCGACAAGAAAGCCGCCGACCCGGAGAAACAGTCGCTTCGCCTGTTGGCTGTCACAGCCGGTGCGCTGTACGAGCTTGCCGGCGTGGACGGACATTATACGGTCAAAGAAGACAAAGCCATCCGGACGATCCTTGCGGAGATCAACCAGAATATCGGCACCAAACTCGCTCCTCATGAACTCGCCTACCTGATCGACGACGCTGCGCGGATCGATCGCTGCCTCGCACGGCTCGCCGCGACCGTGCGCGAAAACCCGCCGCTCGCGCGCGCCGCCGTGACCTGGCTCTGGCGGGTGGCTGTCAGCGACAGCGACGACAACGGTGAGGAGACCGCCTGCATCACAACCTTTGCGCACCATGTGGGCCTCAGCGAAGAGGAGTTGCAGCGCAGCGCCCTTCCCTATGTCCGATACGCCTCGTCGGCCTCGGATCATGATCGACGCGCCGCCTGCTCCGTGCTCGGTGTGCCCTACCATGCCGATCCCGCACAAATCAAGGCGGCTTACCGAAGCATGAGCCAGAAATATCATCCCGACAAACACGAGGCCCTCGATCCGGATATCCGGGCATTGACCGCCCAAAAATTTGCACAAGTCAAAGCGGCGTATGATCTGGTGAGTACGGGCAGCGGATGCTTTTGGTTCGCGAAGCAGGCGGATTCAGGTCGGCTCGCGCCGGCCGCCGCAGAATCGGCGGTCGCCTGTTTCTTCTGCGGTCTCAAGGTCCGGCTGCCACCTGCCGAACATATTGCCTCTGCCCGTTGCCCCGCCTGCCAGGCGCTGCTCGTGTTCGATCCTATTCTCGCAGGACAACTGGTGTGATTAGGAGACTGTTATGCGACCCATCAAAGCCCTGCGCTCGCTCATGCTCGCCGCCCTCTGCGGGATGGCCGCTGTTTTCCTTCTGTCCGCACTGACAGAGGGCCTGGCCGAGCGCCGCCTCACGCGTGCGCTACAGGCCTTGCCCGACCACGATTTCACAACCGAAATTCTTGTCCTGCAGAATCAAAACCGAATCAGCGAGGCCCTCGACTGGGCGCGGTACGTTACCAACAACCCCGCACTGCCCAACCAGACTGCGGCCTCCAACCTCGTGGTGAGCCTTGAGAAGGAACAGTCCTCGGTCTGGCATCAGGCGGACCGCGCAGCCAAAGGATTCCTTGTCGGCTCCGGCACATCGGTGGAAGAAATGGGCGGTGCCATCGCTGCAGACATGGTGGTCTACGGTGACTGCCGCGACTTGCTCGTGCAGGGCTTTTACAAAGTCACCGGACGCG
>JBBRJN010000200.1:0-6293 GCA_038219365.1 Kiritimatiellia bacterium
AACCTGGCTTCACGGATCTCTTTATGGAGCACATGTTCTTTCCCGAGCAGTAGCGTGGCTCGATAGCGCATCACTTCTGTTGCTTTCCGATCCAGATATAGTCGATGCGGCAGGTGCCGGTGAGCGGCTCGCCATCGGCGAGTTCGAGCAGAATCTGCTTCAGCCTCCCGCTCCATCCAGCCACCGGGTACATGTCGATTGTATAGAGGCGATCCTCCGTGTCGTTCGGCGTCACCTCGAAGGTCTGGCCGAGATTTATCTTCCATTTTGGCTCGTCGGTCGTCGTGAAACGGAGGCGCATACGCGCGGCCGGCGTGTGGTTCTGAAACCGGATCGCGACGATTCCGTTCACGTCGAGATCAACGCCGAGCGCATCAGGCGAGATCACGCGCGCATGAGGCGCATTTTCAAGGGCGACCACATAATGGCCACCCGCGACCAGATGAACCGGCCGCGCGATGCAGGACCACTTCTGATCCAAAAATTCTTCGTCTTTTGTGCCCAGGTTCCAGTCGGTCCAGCCCTCTTTATCCAACGGCCTGCTGAAGGTCCAGGCGTGCGCCACGGTCGTGCCGGACGGCAGGACGTGAACGGCGGTGTAGCCGCTGCGCCACAGCTCGCCGTCATCGGCCTTCAGCCGCAACTGATAATCGCCCCGCGCCGAGAAAGCGGCTTTCGTCACGGGCCTGTCCGGGCTGCTGAATGCGACTTCTCCGGGGCCTTCCAGCACCTCCCAGGCTATCGCAAGCTTGCCGCCCGAGGGCTTCTTATCGTCAGAGACCGCACCCGCGAGACGCATGGACATCCGGTCGTCCCAGACCTCACGCCCCGCGTCGGCTGAAGGCGGATTGTTGAGCGGCAACGCTTTGTCCAGCGCCTTGGCCGTGGCGTACTGCGTGTTGTTGCTGAGTATCCAGCAGGTCGTTTCAGGTGCCTGGTTCGTGAAGAAGGCCACACCGGGATTCAGGACATAGCCGTTGTCGCGGATCAGGCCCGTGCTGCAACAAATCTCGGGATTGCGCGAGCCGCCCCAGATGAAGATCTCGGAGGGGCCAAGCTTGTGCGCGACGTTGTTGCGGTCGAAGCGCGAGCCGATGATTTCGACGTTCCTGGTCTGCGGAGACTTGAGGCCGAGCATTTCGATCGCCGCGCCCGCGTTGTTGCGGAAGGTGCAGCGGTCGATAAGACAGCCCTCGCCACGAGCCTCGAAGTCGATTCCGCCTTCGTCATGCGAACCGGAGTCGGGCTGGTTCAGAAAGTGACAGTTTCGAATGACCAGCCCGTATTGGTCACCCAGCATGATGCCCATCGTTCCGGCGTGGGCATGCCAGCCGGACGCGTCGAAGATGCTGTTCAGCAAGTAGGCGCGCCGGACGGAGGTGAGGAACGGATGCGGCGAGGTGTTGTGCGCATAGTTGTCATGGCAGAACACGCGGTCGATCGTCACGTTGTCGCCCGAGAAACGGAAGCCAGACGAGCACTGGAACATCTCGCAGTCGCGCAGCACGAGCTCTTCGGCAGACGCACCGCTAACAGCGATGCCACCCGCCCCCCCGCCGTCGCCCGGCGCACCGAAGCGGTCGCGCCACTCGGGAATGCCATGGCTGTTGGGACGGTAGAGGCCTTCGATGTGATGGGCGATGCAGTCCTCGATCAGCAGACCGTGATGACCGCTCTGCGCATAATAGACGATCAGGCCTTTGCCGGCATGGCAGATGGTCAGGCCGCGGATACGAAGATAGTCGGGGCTTTTGACCAGCACGCACCGGTCGTCGATGTCCCCGTTGCGGCGGATGACAGGCCGCGGCCCCACGCCATAGGCCCCGATCTCTGCCCAGGCCTGTGCCGTGCCTTGTGCGGAGATCGTAAGCTCTTGGTTGACCACGCTGCCGCGGCGGATAAGCAAGCGTTCGTTTGGTCCCAGCGTCCGCCCATTGACCGGCGTGAAGTCGCGCCACGCAGTTTCGGGCGAGGCCCCCGCTCGGGTGTTGTCACCCTGCAAGGCATCCACATAGTACGTCGCGGCCAGCCCGTTTGTCGCGGTTGGCGGGTTCCAAGCGCGTGCGGAATAATCGGGATCAGTCGCCGCAAGAAAGGCCAGCGTCTTGTACGCAAAAGCGGGCGCGGCCCCCGGCATCGAGAGCTTAAGCGTAGCCGTCGCGCTCCGGGCCACATCGGTGCGCACGCGCCACTCAACCGCACGTTCGCTGTTGACCGGCAACACGCCTAGATCCAACACGGCAGGCGTTTCGCAAACGACTCCCTGCGGCAGTTCCAGCGTGATAACGCAGCCGGTGACCGCATTGCCGAAGTTACAAACCACGCCGGTCAGCCGTTCGGACTGCCCCGTGCGCAAAAGAGTGCTTTCCGTCGACAGTTTCTGAAGCCGCACCACCGCGGGCTTGGGGTTCTCAATGCGCACGTTGTCGAGCAGCCCGTTAAAGCGCCCAAGCGTCAAAGGGCTGTTTCCGGGCTTCGCGAGGCCGGAGCGAAGGATCTCGGTCCGGTCGCCGTTGACGTCGAGCGTCAGGGCGAGCCCGTCCCATTGGGCCGTGACGCGGTACCAGGTGCCCGTCTCGACCCGATGCTCAGAGCACACACGAGGCTCCCACCCGTTGAGGTTCACGAAGAATGCAAACTTGCCCCCTTCAGACTGCGCGTCGAGCCGTACCTGATATTCGCCCTCCTTGATCACGATCGGCGTGATGCCCGTGGGCAGTTCATTAAACAGAACAGAGCAGTCGATACGAACCCCTGGCGCCACTTGCAGATCCGACGCGCTTGGAACCGAGAGCCCGCCCTCGCTGACCCGTAGCGCTTGTCCGCCGGTGACCGGGACGAACGTGCGGTCTTGCGCCGCAAAATCGTGACCGTGGCCGGAGGCGTCGCACACATCGCCTTCAAAGGGCCAGCAGGCCACACCCGTGCGGCTGCCGCTAGGGCTTGCGATCCGCAGGTCATCGAGTTCGCCGTCGAACGCCCCAAGGTGCAGAGGCTCGCGCGTCACGACCGGTTCGCCGCTGCGATCCACGCGCGTCGTAGCGCCGTTGACCGTCAACCAGAGGCCCTTATCGTCCCAGCCGGCCTCCACCTGATACCACACGCCAGGCTGCACCGCGGCACGCGACTGCACGCGGGTCTCCCAGCACCCGGTGTTCACAAAGAAACCGAACTGCCGCCCCTCCGAGGCCGGGTTGACTCGCAAGAAGTATTCGCCCAGGCTGTGATCGCCTTTCATGGCCACGGTGGCCCACGCGTTTCCGGCGGGAAGGCTGGCAAAACGGACGCGGCACGCGATCCGGAAGCCGCGCGTGAGGCGCAGTCCCGGAGCGTCCGGAATATCGATCACCGTGTTGGTCAACCGCAAGCTCTGACCCTCACTGCCGGTCGTAAACGCAGGCCGCGTCGCATACGCGTCCTGCCCGTTGCCGCTCGCGTCGGACAGGGTGCCGTCGAAGTTCCAACAGCCCGTCCCCGCCGGGGCCTCTGCAACCGGCGTGTCCGCGCCCGCGATGAGCGAAACGGCAGCTGTGAAAACAAGAATGATTTTCTTCATACGATTCAACCGATTACGTGTGGTTTTGATACGTGGCTCAGGCGATCTCCAACCAAACCCAGAGCCCCCTTAAACTTAACACCTTCATCATACCGGTGATCGGCGCACCATGCGACTACTTTCAGCGGGATTAGTGCCTTACAAACCACTTGTCCCATTTTCTCTTCTCTTCTCTCCTCATCTTATCTCTGGGTCTCCGGGTCTTGGTGTGGGACATCCAGCCGGGCCATGCGACTAAGCATGCATCTGCGAGCCCGACCAAGGGCTGCGACAGTCCCATTCGTAATCATAATTGTACTCACGCGCTATGCCCTGCCCATGCTCCCGCATCTTCCACTCCTAACTTTTAATTCCTAACTCCTAACTTCTCCAGATCCAGCCCTGGTGTGTCAAAAACCAAAATCGAGCTGGCCGGAAACCACCACCTTGCGGCCGTCCGTCAGGGAGGGATCAGAGGTGTCGTACACGCAAAATTTTATCGACGGGAACCGCAGCGACAGCTCGTCCTGAATGTACCGCTCCACGGCGGCCACATTGCCGAGGTCGTCGTCCGAGAAACCCACGCTGATCGGACGTTTAAGCGTGTCCGTCCCTGCCTTCGACAACAACTTAATCAGGTGCTCGACGAAATCCCGTATCGCGAACTGCTTGGCCCCCTCAGTAACAGGCCGCCCGTTAGACGCTTCGGTCATCCACTGCTTGAAACCGGGGTTGGTCACCGCGTGATACCGGTTGATCGAAAGGTAGTACTCGATTTCCTCATCATCCGTTCCGAAAACCGTCAGGTGATCAAAACAGGCGCGGTAACCGCGCAGGTTAGCCATCATCACCTGCTTCTCTTCAGGCGTCAGAACCAAGTCGATGAAAAGGCGTACGGCCCTCCGGATGGACTCGGAAGCGTGGCCTCTGGCCGTGACAATCGCAAACAGCCGCCCTTCAACCAGCGTCTCGCGTAACGTGTTGAAGCTTGGCCCGGGCTGCGTTTCACCACGCAACACTTTTTCGAGCGACACGCGCGTGTCGCGTAAAAACCCGCTTTCGCCTTCATTCTCGTAATCCTGAAACTCGGCGAACGCGTTATCCCAAACACCACCCGGCGGACGGTAATTTTCAGAGTCGTTCCGCACGACCGCGAAAACCGCTGTCGAGACCGTGTGCGGCTGCCACGAGCCATCCGCCATCCGCTTCTCGAGGTGGATGCGCGTCGGCATGTGCAGGATGTTGTCGTCCCAATCGAAAACGTAATATTTGAAATCACGTTCGGAAACTCGGAGGTTAACGTTTTGGGCATGACTGTTCATTGGAAATTAAGGTATGATGCTTCGTGTCGAATGTCAACCCCGTAGCCGGACCGCTGAACGTTACACCAGTAACGAATAACCACCCTCTTTCTATGAGTCGAACCGTTCTCATCACTGGCGCAGGCGTGCGCATCGGAAGCGTCATCGCCGACACACTGGCCCGCACCGGCTGGGACGTGATCATCCACGCCCATTGTTCGGTGACGCAGGCCGACACGCTCTGTGCGCGTCTTCGGACCTTCGGCAGTCACGCCTGGCGCGTGACCGGCGATCTGCTCACCGACGAAGGGCCGGACGCCGTGTTCCTTGCCGCGGTCGCTTGCGCGGGACAGGTGGACGCGCTGGTCAACAACGCCTCGCTTTTCGAACGGCAACCGTTAGCCGCGGCCACACCGGCCGACTTCGACCGGCTTTGGCGGATCAACGCGCTCGCACCGATCCGCCTGACACAACTGCTCGCCGCACACCTCGCCACCCGCCGGTCGACCGGCTGCGTCGTCAATCTTCTCGACCAGCGCATCGCCCTGCCGGGCACGGGCGCGATCCCCTATCTGCTCTCCAAAAAGGCGCTTGAAGCGTTCACGCGCTCTGCCGCGCTCGAACTCGCGCCGGACATCCGTGTCAACGCGGTCGCGCCGGGCGCGGTCTGCCTCCCCCTTGCGCCCGGGGCCAAAGAGGCGGCGGGCACCTTTCCGCTGCATGCGCGCCCCTCTGCTGAGCAGATCGCCGATGCGGTCCGCTTTCTTCTCGACGCCGACGCCGTCACCGGTCAGATCCTGTATGTGGACGGCGGCCAGCACCTGCTTTCTCAAAATCTCGCATAACTCAAAAGGAATTCGTCGCATGAAACCCGTCCACGCGTTCGCACTTTGCCTCACCGCACTAACCCTTTCCGGGTGCGCCATGTTCAACACCCGCACAGGCATCACGTCAATCCCCTGCACCTATCGCTTCAAGATGCTCTCGCGTCCAGAGGATCAGGCCCGGGTCGAAGCCGCCATCCATTCCGTCGCCCTGAGCACCGTAGTAAAAAGCGGCACCGTCTCTTACCCTGAGTACCGTTTCCGCGTGGCCCGCATGGCCGATCTCGACACGCTGCACCCCAAACTGCTCTTTAATAATTCCGGCACGCCCTTCGCCTCCAACCTGCGCCAGACGCTGAACGCCCAAGCCGCTGGCGTGGACATGACCTTCGACTCCACCGACGTGTCGGGGTCGATGACCGCAACCATCACCTTCAACGTCAAACCCGGTTCACGCCTTTATTACAAACATCCCGGTGGCGTGGAGTCCGATATCACCGCCCAGATCAGCAAGTCCGGAAAGGTCAGCTTTCCCTCCACGATTAAAGAGGGCCAGAAGTTCATTCACGCCCGCGCAATGAAAGATAAGGTAACCCGCTACATCCGCATCAATATCTTCTCTAACGAGGTCAA
>JBBRJN010000201.1:0-6273 GCA_038219365.1 Kiritimatiellia bacterium
GGTCAACCCGCCCAATGATAAGCCGCCGGCCTTGCGTCCTCGCGCCGCCCGCCGCATGGATGTTCGCCACACGCTGCGCCTCACTTCGGGCCGAGGCCAGCAGGGGGCGCTTAAAATACAGAGAAACCTCTTCTGGGTCAACCGGCAGTCCGCCAATCGCGACTCCCGCATCCAATCCCGCCTCATGCACCAGTTCGTTCACTTGCACGGCATACCGGCTACGCCACAGCTCGCGGACCGTCTGCGCCATCTGCAACCGCACATGCGCCGCCAGCGCCTCGTCCCCAACCGTCACTCCGGCGAGCGACGGCAGGTGCCGCGCCAGCCCTAAGCCGCTCCTTTTCAGAAACGCAGCGGGCAGGTCGCGCGGCCAGAGCAACTCGGTCCCGGTCAAGCCCCCCATTTGATACCACAGAAAGGTGGTGCCGTAGGTCCGCTCAAGCCGCTTCTGAAACGCGAAGAGCAGTCCGTTCACATGCTGGAACACCTGACGCTCATCAAAACAGTCCATCACAGGCGGCACGACATCCGCGTGGCCGAACCGGTACACGCGCCAGACGCCGTTGGTCGGCATATCCCCCTGCGTCAAGTCCACGATTTCGTGCGGCTGCACACGCTCCGCAACCGGCACCGCCAGCAGCGCCAGCTCCTGATATGAACGATCCGTCTGAAATACCAACGGCCGCGTGTTTGTCGACCCGCCTGGCATGTCCGGGGTGAAGGATGACCACACGAGCTTGCGCGTGTGGGTCGCAGACGCGACCTCCTGTGTGCTCAGCCCGAAATCACACACGCCCAGTTCAAGCCCCAGCTGACGGCACCGGTCCGCGACTTTCGTCAGCGCCCCCCAGACCGCATCGTCGGCCGACGACACCGTGACCAGCACACCACCCGCACCGGCCTCACGTGCTCGCTCAAGCTGCCGCGAAAAGGCCTCCGCATCAAACCGGGCCGTTTCAAGCGTCAGCGCCACACTGGGGCGTGTGGTGTTCTGCGGCAGCTCAACAAACTGCGACTCCAACGTCTCCTCGGCAACGACGGCCGCGCCACTCAACGCGACTGCGCACACGCCGACCCTGACCACACGAAAGGCAATTTTCATAGTTATCATAATCCTATTAATCTTGTAATCTTGGCTAAAAATAACCGTCATTTTCGGTCGTACTGACTACTCGCCCCCCACTTCGCGACTCCCTGCGTGCGCCGCCACTTCTTTTTCCAAACAGGAATGAAGAGAACGCGCGTCCGCTCCTCACTGCCGTCAGCCAAAAGCCCGCACAGCAGGCTCCACCGGTAACGCTCCTCTGCGCCGCTTCCGCGACGATACCAGTCCGCCACCACAGGCACCTGCCAATAGGTGAAATCAGAACGCGCGTCGCCCACATGGCGCAACAAACCCCAGCAGGTGCTGACGTTGTGGCGGTCCGGCGTGTTCTCGACATTCAGCAGCAGCCCGCTCGCCAGATTGACCCTGAAAAACTGCGGCCCGCCCTGGATGTCAGCCACGCAACCGCCCACCACCTCGCACCCTGCGGAGCGCCCCTCATACGCTGGGAACCGTAACGGCAGCGGCAGATCAGACCAGCATGAAGCCAGATAAGAAGGAGTGGAAACGTCCACCCGCGTTTTAAGCGCACAGGCCGAACGCCCTTCGCACGCCGCCTGCGCGCCCGCTGAGGCTGCCGACCAAACCGCGACCACCAGACGACCCTCCTGACGAACACTAACAGGCTCCCCCCCGGAACCCTCACGCAACCGCTCCTCCATCCGTTTTCGAAACGACCGAGCCATGCCCGGACGCTCCCAGTAACTGAGCCAGACCGTCTGCACCGCCTTCGTGTCCCTGTTTTTCACAAGGTAGATGCGATCCCCCATCCAGCCTTCCAAAAACGGCACATGCTGGACGCGTCCAAGATCCTCAGGCTTGAGCCATAACGCGATACCGAGAACCCCTAGGCTGTTCGTGGCGCAAACCTGCTCGCCCGCCGCGAACAGCGAGGTGTTCGGCGTGAAGACAGCGGGCTTGAACCCTTTCAGATAGCGGCGCTCGGGGTAAAGAATCTCGGCCGTCGTCTGCGGCAGGCGTGTGCGGTATACGTTGTCAATCCCTTGCCATCCCTCATCGCGGCGGATGCGGTTACAAAACACCGCGCCGTCAACATAGGGGCGTATCAACGAGCCACTCAAAAACGGCGGGCATTCCCCCAATTCGTTCGTCGCCTCGCTCATATCCATCTTGCCCAACAGCCGAACGAGCATCGCGCCCAACGGTGTCGCCGTGTTCACAGGGTACTCGTTAAACACACTGTCCATACCGACCAGCACCGCATCCCCTTCGGCCAACGACGTGAGCGCCAGGTTACGGTCCAGTTCGAGCATCGACGTTTTCAGCAGCAGGTCTAAATTAAAGTGTTCATCCTCCACCGCATGGCAGAACTCATGCACATACACAAACCGCTCCATGCCGGGAAACGCGGCAGCGTCCTTGTTGACAGGCGCAACGTTTTCATCAACATAAGCGACCCGCTTTTTCTCAGGGTCGTAATACGCCGCCACCTGCTGACTCATCAGCTTGAGATAAAGCCCCCGGAGCGAGTCGCCTGCCTTCAGAACCCTGAACTGGTGTAACAAGCACTCTGTGTCGGCCAGAAAAACGCGGTTCTCAGGCTTATCGAGCTCCTTTGCCAAAGAGGAAAGCAGGGCTTCTGAGGTCTCCCGTTCCACAGCGACCTGATTCGTTAACGTCAACCCGCGAAGCTGAATCGCCTGCTCCCGGTAAGCGTCGAGTTGCGCAACACGCCCCCCCTTCGGCTGAACATTGGGAATCGAACGGCACCCGCCACCGCCCACGATGGTCGCCATAAGCGCCACCCCCACAACAGACCGATGCGCAATTGCCGCGAGCGCACGCCATGAAATACCATTCGCTTCACTCGTCATTCTTCGTCAACCTCTCTACGGTTATTGAACTTAATTTTGTAAGTCTACCATATTCTGAGTGGAGACAAGGAGTGAAAGCGCCCAAAAACGTAATCCCCAAAAGCCTTTGCGTCAAGGCCGATTGTGCGCTGCAACAGATTGAATCGCCCTTGAACAAATAAAGTTACGCAGGTCATTGTACCGCTATTTTTTGCCACGGAACACACGGAAGTTCACGGAAAGTTGTTCGAATTATAACTTTTGTGTTATTCCGTGTGTTCCGTGGTCATGACAATCTTACTCTTGCTGGTTTGCCAAAACCAGCCGGTTTTCTGACTTTATCCCGTGCTCACGTTTTGCTAACCTACAGGGCTGAAAAGAGGGGTAAAGGATCGGGCCCTTCCTTCCCCTATTTCCATCCTAGCCCGTGCCCGGAAGCCCCCCTCATGCCCAAACCTTTTGTCCACCTCCATCTCCACACGAAGTACAGCCTGCTTGACGGCGCCTGCCATATCAAACCTTTGGTCCTGCGCGCTAAAGAGCTGGGCATGAACGCCGTCGCCATGACCGATCACGGTGTCATGTACGGCGCGATTGATTTTTACAAGACATGCAAGGCTGAGGGCATCAAGCCCATTATCGGGTGCGAGGTCTATATTCTGGCCCATGCGCACCGCGAGAGCCGGGACCACTCCATCACCTACCACCATCTCGTGCTGCTCGCCAAGGACCTGGAGGGTTACCAAAACCTCGCGCGACTTAACACAATCTCGCACATGGAGGGCTTTTACTACAAGCCGCGCATCGACAAAGAGACCCTCCGCGCCCATTCCGGAGGGCTGATCGGGCTGGCCTCTTGCCTCAAGGGTGAAATCAACGGCCATCTTCAGGAGCGCCACCTCGACGAGGCTGAGAAAGCCGCACGCGAGTACATGGACATCTTCGGCCCCGACAACTTCTACCTTGAAATGCAGGACCACGGACTGCCCGAACAAAAGATCGTGAATGAGGGCGTGCGTGAGCTCTGCAAGCGCACCGGACTCAAAGCCGCCATCACCAACGACGTCCACTACCTTCACCAGAGCCATGCCGATGCGCATGAAGTGATGCTTTGCATTCAGACGCAGACCGTCATGAGCGACCCCAAGCGCATGCGCTATGCGTCGAACGAGTTTTATTTCAAGTCGCGCGAGGAGCTGGAAAAACGCTTCCCCAAAGATGTCGAAGCCTTCGATGTCACGCAGGAAATTGCCGACCGCTGCAATGTGGAGATGAAATTCTCCGACGGCAAGGCGGCCAGCCTGCACTTCCCCACGTACGACGTTCCGGAGGGGTTCGCCGACGGTCTGGAATACCTCATCCATCTGGGCAAGGAAGGCCTCCAGCGCCACTATCAGTTCGAGTACGACCATCCCGAAGGCGACACGCAGAAGATGCTGGTCGAGCGCTTCAACTACGAAGTCGGGATTATCGAAAAAACAGGGTTCATCAACTACTTTCTCGTGGTTGCGGACTTTATCAACTGGTCGCGCAACAACGGCGTTCCGGTCGGCCCCGGACGCGGCTCGGGCGCGGGCTCGATCCTCGCCTACACGCTCGGCATCACCCAGATCGACCCCATCCGCTTTGACCTCATCTTCGAGCGCTTTCTCAATCCCGAACGCGTCTCCCCGCCGGATTTCGATATCGACTTCTGCCAGGCCCGTCGCGAACGCACCATCGAGTACGTCAAGCATAAGTACGGCAAGGAGCGCGTCGCGCAGATTGTCACCTTCGGCGGGCTCGGCGCGAAGACCGTGATCCGCGACATCGCCCGCGTGCTCGAAATCCCGCTAAGCCAGTCGAACGACTACTGTAAGATGATCCCGGAAGATCCGAAGATCACCCTCGCCAAAGCCAAGACCGAGAACCCTCAGTTCGCCGCCGCCTGCAACCTTGATCCCGACCTTCGCCGCATCATGCAGTTTGCGGAGGTGCTCGAAGGCCTCTACCGCAACACCGGCGTGCATGCTGCCGGCGTCGTGATCGGCGACAAGCCGCTCATCGACCTCGTGCCGCTCGCTCGCGATAAAGACGGCTCGCCCGTGACCCAATACGCCAAGGAGCCCATCGAAGAAGTCGGCCTGCTGAAGATGGACTTCCTCGGCCTCAAGACCCTCACCGTGCTGCAAGAGGCTGTCGATCTCGTCAAGCTTGTCCATAACGTCGACGTGGATCTTGTGGCGCTGCCGCTGGATGACCCGAAAACGTTCGACCTCTTCCGCCGCGCCGACACCGTCGGCGTGTTCCAGCTCGAATCCGGCGGCATGCAGCGCGTTCTGGCCGACCTCCAGCCCACCTGTATCGAGGAAATCATCGCTATCCTGGCGCTCTACCGGCCCGGCCCCATGGACATGATCCCCTCCTTCGTGAAGCGCAAGAAGGGGCTTGAAAAAATCGTTTACGACCATCCGAAGTTGGAGCCGATCCTCAAAGAGACCTACGGCATCATGGTCTACCAAGAACAGGTGCAGCGCGCGGCCCAGGCCTTGGCGGGCTACTCGCTCGGCAAGGCCGACATGCTGCGCCGCGCAATGGGCAAAAAAAAGCTTGAGGTGATGGCCAAGGAGCGCGCGGGGTTCATCGAAGGCTGCCTGAAGACCAACGCCATCCCCGCAGACCAGGCCGGGCTGATCTTCGATAACATCGAGAAATTCGCCGGTTACGGCTTCAACAAGGCCCACGCCGCCGCCTACGGGATCGTCACGTACCAGACCGCCTACATGAAGGCCCACTACCCCGCCGAGTTCATGTGCGCCCAGATCTCTTCTGAAATCGGCAACTTCGACAAGCTCCCCGGCTTCGTGGCCGAGGCGGAAGACATGGGCCTCAAGGTTCTGCCGCCTGACGTCAACCGCAGCATCGACCGCTTCGCGCCCGAAGAGGGCAACGTGCGCTACGGCCTCGCGGGCATCAAGAGCGTGGGCGAAGGCGCGGCCGAAGCCATCGTGAAGGAGCGCAAAGAGCGCGGCCCCTTCACCAGCTTCACCAGCTTCTGCGAGCGCGTCGACCCCTCCGCCGTAAGCAAGCGCGTGCTCGAAGCGCTCATCAAATGCGGGGCCATGGACGGCTTCGGGATGCACCGCGCCCGCCTGTTCAACAACATCGAGTTCGCGCTCTCGCGCGCCTCTGAAAAGCTGCGTGAGAAAGCCAGCGGACAAAGCAACCTCTTCGACATGCTCGGCGCGGCTGACTCCGGATCGGCCAACCCGGACCACCTGCCCGACGTTCCGGCTTGGAACGAGAAGGAAAATCTCACCGCAGAGCGTGAACTGCTCGGCATCTACATGACCGGTCACCCGCTCACCCGCTACC
>JBBRJN010000202.1:0-6240 GCA_038219365.1 Kiritimatiellia bacterium
GAGCGCGTCGATCTGCCGCCGAACGGGTTCCGCCCGGTCTGGCTGACGGTTGCGGTGCCCGCGTCCGCGAAGGCCGGGCTGTATCGCGGCACGCTGACGGTTGCGGGTGCCGGCGGCAAGACCGTGGCTTTCCCGTTGGAGCTGGAGGTGCTGAAAGCCAAGTTGCCTGATCCCAAAGAGTGGGCCTTTTTCCTCGACCTGTGGCAGCACCCGTGGGCCGTGGCCCGCTATCACGGCGTGAAACCTTTTTCGAAAGAGCACTACGGTTTTCTGGAACCGATCTACCGCGAGCTGGCGAAGGCGGGACAGAAAGCGCTGACCACGACGATCACCGAGCTGCCTTGGAACCACCAGAACTTCGACGCGTACCACACGATGATTCCGCGCATCAGAAAAGGCGACGGTTCGTGGTCGTTCGACTACGCGCTGTTTGATGAGTATGTGACGTTCGGCAGGCGCTGCGGCATTGGCCCGCAGATCCACTGTTACACCATGGCCCCGTGGGGTGACCGTGTTTACTACACCGACGGCGTAAGCGGGGATCAGGTCGCGATGACGGTCAAACCGGGCACGTCTGAGCACGAGGCCTTTTGGGGGCCATTCCTCACGGATTTTCAAAAGCACCTCGTTAAGAAGGGCTGGGCGGACGACACCTACATCGCGATGGACGAACGCGGTCCAGAAGACACGAAGGCCACCGCCGACTGCGTCAAAAAATTCGCGCCGAAGCTTAAAATCGCCATGCCCGGAAACCACCCGCCGAGCCATTTCAAGGGAATCGAACTCGCAAATTACTGCCAGTTCATCACCCATATCGATGAGCCCTTCTTGAAAGAGGTCGCGGCGCGCCGTTTGCAGGGCAAGGTCACGACCTGTTACGTGTGCTGCGGGCCGCGCCGACCCAACACCTTCGCCTTCAGCCCGACGGATGAGCAGGTGTGGTTTGGCTATTACGTGGCGGCTAAAGGGTTGGACGGGTTCCTTCGCTGGGCGTTTGTGAACTGGCCTCGCGATCCGCTGTTCGATTCGAGTTTTGGCCCGTGGCCCGCGGGCGACACGTTCTTCCTCTACCCCGGCCCGCGTTCCTCGGTGCGGTGGGAGATGTTGCGCGACGGCATCGAGGAGGCTGAAAAGATCCGGCTGTTGCGCGAGAAGAACGCGGTTAGCAAAGCGCTGTCCGAGGTGCTGTCCGAGTTCGATTTCAAAGGTGCCGAGCGGAGTGATTCGGCCGCGCTGAGCTTGCTCGTGCATCGTACGCGGGAGGCCGTCGAAGGCGCGGCGCGTGCGCTTCCGTGACGCTTTGCGGCCTTGACCTGCCAACGCAACCGTGTTATTGCTATATGTCATGCTAATGTTGGTTTGTGCTCGAACGTCCTTCGGGCACAGGTTAAATGGGGAGGAAGCGCGATGAAACGACGGGATTTCTTGACGGCTTCGGCAGTTGCCGGGGTCGCAGCGGTGTGCGGCACGCAACGTGCGTCGGCACAGGAACAGGCCTCGGGAGGTAATGGGATGCCGAAGCTGACGCCGCCGGAAAAGCCTGCCCAGTTGAACCTGTGCTTCCAGTGGGGCAGCATCCCAGGCAATGAGATTCCCGAGAAGCTGGACTTCCTCGAAAGGAACGGCTTTGGGGCGGTTGAGATTCCGTCCGGCGATTGGCCGATCAAAAACGTCGAGGCGATGAATAAGGCGATGGCGGGCCGCAAGCTCTTTCTCGCCACGGCGTGTGGGCCGAGCGATTTTTCGTATGCCGAAGCCGAGAAGCGCGAGGCCGAGGTTCAGAAATTCCTGCCGATCATCGAAGCCTTGGGCGCGATGAAGTCGATTGGCTTGATCCTTTGCCCCGCACGCGGAAAGGTGCCGATGGGCTTCAAGGAACTGCGCGAGGATTTCGTGACCAATACGGGTAAGCGGCTGGCGGAGCACGCGGCCAAGTGCGGCACCTCGATCGTGCTGGAGCCGCTGCGCCGCAATGAGACGCCTTTCCTGCGGCAAGTGGCGGATGGTGCGCGCATGGCGGCGGATATCGGTCCCGGCGCGACCGTGATGGGCGATTTCTGGCACATGCAGTTGGAAGAGACGAGCTTCATGGGTGCGTTTATCTGCGCGGGCAAGTTGCTTGCGCATGTGCATATCGCCGGGCTGAAGGAGCGGATCATCCCCGGCATCCACCCGGAAGACATCTATGTGGACGGGTTCAAGGGTCTGAAACTTATCGGTTATCGCGGCGCGGTCAGCTTCGAAGGCGGCTGGCCAAAGGACCCCTCTGATCCTAAGAAGGGCCTTCCGCAAGAAGAGAAGACAAGGCTGATCCTCAACATGGTCAAGCTGTTGAAAGATCAATGGGCAATGGCGTGATGTAGGGGCGAACCTGCGTGTTCGCCCTCACGGGATTTGGGCGGGCCTGCGTGTTCGCCCTCATTGGATTTGGGTGGGCCCCGGTGCCTGCCCGCAATTGAAAGGGGAGAAAGATGAATCGTAGAGAGTTTGTCAAGGGTTCAACGGTGTTCGCGGCCATGATGGCGGCGGCACCGACCATTTCCTTCGCTCAGGGTGCGAAGAAGGTGTTCAAGGTCGGCATGATCGGCGCGGGCGGACGCTGCTCTGGCGCATTCAAGGATCTGACGAAAGCGGCGGCGGCCATCGGCCACGAAATCGAACTGGTCGCCGTCTGCGACTTTTTTGAAGAGAAAGCGAAAGCGGCCTCCAAGGCGTTCAGCGGCGATAAGGCCAAGTCTTTCTGGGGTGCGAATGGCTACAAGGAGGTTGTGGCAATCCCTGAGATCGAGGTCATCATAACGGCGACCCCGCCGAGTTTCCGCGCGATCCATGTCGAGGCCGCCATCAAGGCAGGCAAGCACGTTTTCGCTGAAAAGCCGGTGGCCGTCGATGGTCCGGGCGTACGCATGTTCATCGCGGCGGCCAAGCTCGCGCAGGAGAAGAAGCTGTCGCTGGTGGCGGGCACGCAGCGCCGTCATTCGCGCGGATACAATCTGCAGGCCAAGGCGCTACAGGAAGGCAAACTCGGCCAGGTGCTCGGCGGCAACATCTATTGGAACGGCGCGGTACCGTGGGTGCGCCCCCGTCGTACCGAGGACACCAACGCCTCCTACCTGACCAACAACTGGGTGAACTGGGCGGAACTCTCAGGGGACCACATCGTCGAGCAGCACGTTCACAACATCGATGTCGCGAACTGGTTCATCGGCCGCACACCGAAGACCGCTCTGGGCTTCGGCGGCCGGGCGCGCCGCGTTTCTGGTAA
Organism: Kiritimatiellia bacterium; assembly: GCA_038219365.1. Lineage (GTDB taxonomy): Bacteria > Verrucomicrobiota > Kiritimatiellia > RFP12 > UBA1067 > JAHFSX01. The sequence continues at coordinate 3,266 of JBBRJN010000202.1, forward strand.
CCAGTACGACTTCTTCAGCATCGACTTCGACTATGGTGACGGCGTACACATCCACAGCATGTGTCGCCAGATCAGCGGCACGAGCAATAACGTGAGCGAGCACTTCCGCACGCCCGAGTTTGAAATCTCGGGCGGCGGCAAGGTACAGAAAGTTGGCGAGAAAGACGCGCTGAAACTGGAAGGCGATTTCCGCGACGGGAACCCGTACGAGATCGAGCACATCCACCTGCTCGAAGGCATCCTGAGCGGCAACGTGGTCAACGAGGGCGAGACCGTGGCGATGTCCACGGCCTGCGCGATCGCGGGACGCATGTCGGCCTACACGGGCCAGACCGTGCGCCTGTCTGAGTTGGTTGACGAGAAGTTTAAAGAATCCCCGTTCTACTCGATGGCCTGCAAGCCGTCGTGGTCTGACTTCGAAGCAGCGGGCGACGTGGCGATGCCGGAGTACGGCGACGAGAAATGGCCGCTGCCGGGCAAGCCGTGGGGTCAGAAATAGAGACGCCTCGTGCGCCAACGGTGGCGCGGTACGGCTCGCGGGGACGCTCGCCCTTCAGGTGCGGTCAAGTGCGCTTGAGGGCGAGACTCTGTCGAGCCGTTTTCTTTTCGGAAAACTTGCGGTTGCATTACGGTTCTGGGTGATTTATTCTAAACCCTTGTTTTTCATAATCGAATTTTGGCTATCCAAAGAGGGTGGCTTGGAAAAATGTTTAGAGAGGATGTTTTGTTATGATTCGGTTCAATCGTCGTGATTTTATGAAGGGGTCCTCCTTTGCGGCCGCTTCTCTGGCCTTGGCAGGGTGTAATTCGTTGGCGGCGGATGCTTATCCGAAGGTGACGCGCGTGGCGGCCAAGTTCCGCAAGCCGGGCGAGAAGCTGAACATCGGCGTGATCGGCGTGGGCGGCAAGGGCTGGTCCGACTGGATGCCCATGTTCGAAAACGGCGAGAACATCGTGGCGTTGTGCGATGTGGATCGCGGGCCGATCGACAAGGCGCTGGCCGAGATCGAGAAGAAGGGCCAGAAGGCGTCGCAGGTCAAGTGCTACAGCGATTACCGCAAGATGCTCGACGAGTGCAAAAACCTGGACGCGGTGACCGTCTCCACGCCTGACCACACGCACGCGCCGGCCGCGATCCGCGCGATGAAAATGGGCTGCCACGCGTATGTCCAGAAGCCTTTGGTCCGTACGATCTGGGAGGCGCGTTATTTTGAGAAGGTCGCCAAGGCCAACGGCGTGGTGACGCAGATGGGTAATCAGGGCAGCGCTGAAGACGGGTTCCGCCGGAATGTTGAAATCCTGCAGTCGGGCGTGCTCGGCAAGGTGACGGAGGTTCACGTGTGGACTAACCGCCCGATTTGGCCGCAGGGCATCGCTCGCCCGGAGGGCACCGACCCGGTTCCCGCGACCCTTGACTGGGACAGTTGGCTCGGCACGGCTCCCGCGCGTCCTTTCAAGGCCGGCGTGTATCACACTTTCAAGTGGCGCGGCTTCTTCGATTTCGGAACGGGCGCGTTCGGCGACATGGCCTGCCACACGATGAACCTGCCGTATCGCGGCCTCAAGCTGGGCGCGGTCGAGGCGGCCGAGTGCATCCAGATCGAAGACAAGAATACCGAAACCTATCCGTCCAAGAGCATCGTCAAGATGACGTACGCGGCACGCCACGGCATGCCGGCGGTCAACCTCTTTTGGTACGACGGCAACCTCAAGCCTTCGGCGGACAAGATGCCGCAAGTGATCGCCTCGCTGGGCGAAGTGCCTAAGACCGGCTGCCTGATCATCGGCGACAAGGGCATGATGGTCAGCACCAATGACTATGGCAAGGATGCGTATGTCTCGCTCAAAGGCGAAACGAAGTTAAGTTCTACGACCAAGCACGAGGCGCTGGTCAATATTCCGCAAGCGATCGTCCGCTGCTGCAAAGGCGGCCAGTACATCGAGTTCGTCAACGCGTGCAAGGGCCAGGGCAAGGCCTTCTCTGATGTCGGCTTCTCGGTTCCGATGCTGGAGGGCATGTTGGTCGGAACGATCGCGCAGCAGATCCCCGGCAAGCTGGTTTGGGACAGCGGCAAGCAGTCCTTCGCCGGCAACGACGCGGCCAACGCGCTGACCAAACCTTATATTCGCAAGGGCTGGGAGTTCTGAAACAGTTGGAAGTTAGGAGTTAGGAGTTGAAAGCTCCTGTCCCAACGTAAGACTCCTGTTACAACGTGAGACTGGACCGCGGGGAGGGCGACTTCCCTGCGGTTCCGTTTTTAACTTCCCTACTGCGCTGGCGAGACGATTGTGGTATAACATCGGCACACGTTCACGACAAGACCTATGAATATCTGGAAAGACACCTATCCCCTTATCATCTCGTGTGCCCGAGGACTTGTGCCTCAAGCCTCAAAAGAGCTGACGCGCCTCGGTTTCGCGATCATCGACTCGACCGAGAACACCGTCGTCATCCGCGGCGGCATGCGCGATATGATGACCCTCAACCTGCAGCTCCGCACAGCCCACCGCGTACTGGCTCCGCTCCTGAGGACAGAGTGCCACGACCTTTATCAGTTCTACGACGATGTCGTCTCGATCGACTGGGAGAACTACCTTGAGCCCGACGGTTACTTCACCGTGAACTCGGTGGTGCACAACGACACAATCCGCGACACGCGCATGCCGTCGCTCAAGGCCAAGGACGCGATCGCTGACCGGATGCGGATACGGTGCGGCGGGCGTCCCGACTCGGGCCGCGAAACGTTTGGGGCCTCGGTTTTCGTCTACTGGCAAGATACCGAGCTGATCATCTATCTTGATACCACGGGCGAGCCGCTCTCGAAGCGCGGCTACCGCAAGATGCCGGGGCCGGCCCCGATGCAGGAGACGCTGGCGGCGGGTTGCATCCTGGCTTCGGAGTGGGACGCCAACTCGCCGTTCATCTCGCCCATGTGCGGCAGCGGCACCCCCGCCATCGAGGCCGCGCTGCTGGC
>JBBRJN010000203.1:0-6234 GCA_038219365.1 Kiritimatiellia bacterium
ACACTCTTTCCTCTTTCGCCGCTTCCGGCTGCCACACGTACCCCACGCGGTTACGGTTCAGCTCATCGTCCGTAAAGACTTCGCTGACGTTCGGTTCGCGCGTTTGCGCGGTCAGCTGCATTGCGGAAGCATATCCGCGCGCCTGCAGTCGCGCCACAGCACCCCCGTCAAGGAGGGCACCTCCCGAAAGCACGCGCTGGATGTCCACCGCCGTCATGCTGTCCACCGCCTCCGCGGTCAGGATATAGCAGACCGGCCACGGCGAGCCAGGGCACGTGGGCAACCCGACAGGCGCGAGCGCATTGGCTGCGCGCAAAATTCCGGACCGCTGCTCCGGCTTAACGCCTTTCCCGCAAAAAGGCAGGATGCCTCCGGGTTTGGTCTCCACATTGTTGCGGACATACGCCTGATAGAACGGACGCCAGAGGGTCAGCTCGCTCATATACGTGTTCGCGTACCAGGTCATCGGCTCATGCGCGTAACCCGTCAGGTCGTATTCGAGTCCAACCGCGCCGTACGCGAGATAGAGCATCGACTCCACGCACAGACCGGGCGCGGTCTTGCCGGACGCGCAGTTGCGGCCGTTGCTGATCAGCACCGAAGGTTTTTCGTGTTCCTCACCTGCAAATAACAGGGCGCTGCCGAGGAGACCTCGCGGGGCATGGTCATCCAAACTAACAGCCGACACCGGAACACTCTTTCCGGATGTAGCGGCGTCGATTCCCAGCTTTCGCAGCGCCTCAACAAGCGGAGCGCCTGGTTTCTCCCCGGCGAGAACCGAGTCGAAGCAGGAGGGATAGCGGCCGAGCGCGTCAAGAAGCTGCTTGACCGCGTCAGGCTTGTTCGTGCTGGCCACGTCCAAACGCAGTGCCATAAAAGGTGAATCCGCCGCACCCGCCAGCAGCGCCGCCAGCAGGCAGCAGAATCCCAACATCCGACACATCATCCCCGTCCTCCGATCCAGATTGCCCGTCATGCCCGACAACAAGGAGGGCCCTTCGCGACCGGACGGCCCGCCGGGCCGTCCCTGTCTTGCGGCACTCACTTCACGATCTGTGCGCCGTCCGCCGGCGTGATCACGCTCACGTCGCACGGCTTGCCGAACGTTGCTGCATAGGCATTCGCCAAAGCGGCCGAGGCGGTCTCGGCATCGCGCGGGTGAACGAGCACCACCACAGAGCCGCCGAAGCCGCCCCCCGACAGACGTGCGCCCAGTACGCCAGGGATCTTTTTCGCGGCATCGACCACCGCATCCAGTTCCTCGCAGGAGTTCTCAAACAGCACGCGCGAACTCTCATGAGAATCGAACATCAGTAGCCCGAACCCCGGCAGATCACCCTTGGCCAACAGCTCCGCACCCTTGAGTACGCGCTCGTCCTCGCCGATCGGATGCGCCGCACGGTTCGCAACCGTCTCAGACAACCCCCGCTTATAGATCGCCCACTCCGCCATGCTCACATCGCGCAGCGCGGTCACCGGATGGCGAAGTTCCTTGGCGAAATGCACAGCCGCCTGCTCGCAGGCCTCCCTTCGCGTGTTGTACGCACCATCCACCAGCGCATGTTTCGCGTGCGTGTTGCACATCAGGAAGCAAGCGTCCGCCCCCAGCTCGACCGTCTCGTAGGTCAGCGAGCGGAAATCGGTCTTCACCAGTTTCCCGGATTGGCCAGCCAAGCTCGAAATCTGATCCAGCAGCCCGCACTTGCAGCCCGCATAGACATGCTCCGCTTTCTGCCCGATCTTCGCCAGCGTCACGTTGTCGACGCGGATACCGTAAAGCTTAGCCAGCGCAAGCCCGGTGCACATTTCGAGGGCGGCGGAACTGGAGAGCCCGCTGCCCAGCGGAATGTTGCCGAAGAACATGCCGTCAAACCCGCACGGCACTGCCTGCACCGCCGACAGCCCTGCCAGCGTGCCCTTGACGTAGTTCTGCCACGTGTCCGTCTTCGAGGCATCGATGCCCGTCACCTCGAAGGTGACCTCTTTCATCAGGTCGCCCGCCACCAGGCGGCAGCTTGCCGTCGCGCTCTTGGACGCCGCGAAAAAGGTGCCGAAGTCGATGGCCGCCGAAAAAACATAGCCCTCATTGTAATCCGTGTGGTTGCCCAACACCTCGATGCGCCCCGGCGCATAGGCGATCACTTCCGGGTCGCGCCCGAAATGCGCACGGTATTTTTTCAAAAGCTCGTTGTAAACTGCCTCGTTAACCATAATAACCTTTCTCTGCCCACAGAACACACGGAAGGCCACAGAAAGCCACGGGTGCGTGGCTACGATCTTCCGTATATTTTGAAAGCAACAAATCACTTCCGAATAATCGCCAGCAGCTCCTCGCGCTTGGCTTCCATCACAGCTAAGGTTTTAGCCTCCAGATTCAGGCGCACCAGCGGCTCGGTGTTCGAGCAGCGCACATTGAACCACCAGTCCGCGTACTCCACGCTCACGCCGTCCAGCTCAAACAGGTGTCCGCCCGTGTACTTCGCGCGGATCTCGGCCAGAACCGCCTGCGGATCTCGACTCACGTGCGTGTTGATCTCGCCGCTGGCGAAATACTTGCGCAGCGGAGCGATCAGCGCCGAGAGCGGCTTGTCGGAGTTGCTGACGATGTTCGCCAGCGAGAGGATGGCCATTGCCGAACTCTCGGCGGTGAAGTTGTCCTTGAAGTAGTAGTGCCCGCTCAGCTCGCCAGCGAAAAGCGCGTTGTGCTCGCGCATCTGCTGCTTGATAAACGCGTGTCCCACGCGGCTCATCATCGGCGTTCCGCCAGCGGCCTCAATGACCTCCTTCACCACCCAGCTGCTGCGCAGGTCATAGAAGATCACGCCCTTGCGCGTGGCCAACACGTCTTGCGCCACCAGCGCGGTGATCAGATCCATCGGAATGATGTCGCCCTTCTCGTCAATAAAACCCGCGCGGTCCGCATCGCCGTCAAAGGCCACGCCGAACGCGTACGTCCCCGCACGAACCTTGGCCTGCAGATCCCTCAGTGTCGCCGTGTGCAGCGGGTTCGCCTCATGGTTCGGGAAACGTCCATCGGGGTCCTCAAAGAGCCCCTCCCACGTGATGAGTCCCTTCAGCGTCTTGACCTCCCAAATGCCCATTCCGTTCGCGAAGTCGATCGCCACGTGAACCGGCCGCTTCAGGTGCGCAAACGTCGCCACATGCTTCGCGTACTCAGGCAGGATGTCGTAGGGGGAGACCGTGCCTGGCTTTGCGGCTTTGGGCGCAAACGTTTCTTCGTTGACGATCTTCTCAATGTCCAGGATGCCCGTCGCCCCGCTGATCGGCACCGCCTGAGCGCGACAGAGCTTAAAGCCGTTCCACTCCGCCGTATTGTGCGACGCGGTGATCATCACGCCTCCATCCGCACCCAGCGTGCCGTTCGCGAAATAGGACATCGGCGTGGAGCCGTACCCCAGATCGATGACGTCAGCACCCTGTTCGGTGATGCCCTTTGCCAGCGCCGCAAAAAGCGGTTCCGAATGCGGGCGGATATCGCGAGCCACAACCACCTTCGTGCATCCGACGAACGTCACGAACGCCCGTCCGATCTTATAGGCGATCTCTTCCGTTAGATCTGTTCCGTAAATGCCGCGGATATCATACGCTTTAAAAATTCCGGCCATACTCAGCTCCCGTGTTAAGGTTAAAAGGGATTATTATAGCCGAAAATCCAGCCTGTTGCAAACGCGTCAAACACCCTTTTCGCTTCTGATTGCCCCTGATTGCCCCACGTCCCTTCAGCTGACACCCGCATATTCATGAGGCTTGCAGCCGTACTTATCGCATCGGTAACAGAGGAATCGCTTTTACGCGACTCAGCCTGTTTTCAGTCTCAAGCAGGGCCTCGCGCACCGAGAGCGCGGGTTCTTCCGCCGCCAGTTTGCGAATCGCCTCGCGGGATGAGGGGTCGCCAATACGACCCAAAGCGACAGCCGCCGCGTGGCGCGTGTCGGTCGCATTGCCTGAGTCCCCCACAACGTTGAGCAAGGCCGGTAAGGCGCTACGGTCGCCGATGCGTCCCAGCGCCCAGGCTGCGGCAGCCCGCCAACACGGCGTCAGATCGTTGTGCAGAAAAGCAATGCCTGGGCCGAGAGGATCGGGTGAACCTTCGGCGTATTCATTCGGAGAGGCCAAAGCTGCGAGCAGCGTGCCGGTCGCACGTGTGTCGCCCAGTGCGCCGAGTGTGCGCCCCAGATAGAAGCATACCCAGTGGCGGACCGGCAACTTCAACACCACGGGAATGCCCTTGTCGAACACGCGCGGAATATCGTTCGTTTGCGCCGCATACCGCGCGAAGGCGGCCTGAATGCGCGGCACATACTGGCGGTCGCGGCAGGTCAACGAGAGAATCTGCGCCACCCGGTTGGTGATATCCGGGGTTCCGGCCCAGGCACCGTGCACGCGTCCCAGCGCGGCCTCAATTTCTTTGTCGCGCGTCGCCTGCGGATCGCCCAGCAGGGCCAAACAGGTCTCGCTCACGCGGGCCTCCGCTCCCTGATGACGGATCAAGCTCCCGATCAGCGTTTCGCAATCATCGTTTTCCGGAAAAAGTGCGCGGTCGGGATCAGTCGGCACGCACGCAATCAGCTGCGGCACCAGAGCGACCGCGTTTGTACACGCCAACGCGTCCAGAGCCTCGGCGATCCGCAGGTGGACCGGCGACGCGTGGCAGGCCATCAGCGCCGGATGGTCGCCGTACCAGGTCGTGAAGTGCGGATAGTCTTTGAGCCCGGCGAACGTCGCGATCAGCGCAGCTTCTGCCTCGGGAGTCGCGATCAGCCCCAACGCTTCGGCTGCAGCCTCGGCGAGGAAGAGGTTTCCCGTGTCCGGATCGGCGTGGCGCTTGAGCGTTTCGGCCAGCAGCGGTACAGCCGCCCTATCCTTCAAGCGTCCGAGCGCTCGGGCCACCTCCTGCACGGTACGCGGATTCACTGGGTCCGTCGCCAAGAATTTGGCGCCGTCCCCGCGATGTGTCTTGTGCCAGTCGACATACGCGGTGTCATCACGCATCCGCTTCAGCGTATTGCGTAAAGCCGCGCGAGCTGACTCGCCCCCCGTGTGACCGAGCGCCACCGCCGCACGCCGCACCACATCGCGGTCGTCACTGGCGAGTTGCCTCACCAGATCCGCCTCAATCCGATCCCAGTCCGCAGTTTTGAACCAGGCCGGCCAGTCCACTGCCTCCACATGTCCAGTCAGGTTTTCCAAAGCGACCAACACGGCCTGCCGGACCACAGGATCAGGATCATCTGCGAAGGTCAGCAAAGCGGGGACCGACTGGCGCGTTCCGCATACGGCGAGTCCGAGCGCCGCCGCAACCCGCACTTCTCGAACCTCGTCGGACAGCCGTTCTGTCAAGGCTGGCGCTGCAACAGGCGTGCGCCAAAGGCTCAGTCGGTAAGCTGCCGAGGCCCGCATGGCTCCTTCGTTGCTCTGCAGCCGGGCGATCAGTTCTCCAACCGTAATGCCCATGCGGTTCAACCCCGCGACTTCGCGGAACCGGTCGAACTGAAGTTCGGTCAGGCCGGTGACCGCCGCATTATTGCCGCGGAACCGGTGAGGATCTCCCGATTCCGAGAACCGGAGCGGCGGCATGCGCGTGGCCAGCGGCACAACCCGTGTCATCGGCGGAGCGGTCTGGCGGACCGCGTGACAGCCAACGCAACCGCGACGCTCACCCGGACGGACGGAAATCCACGACATTTCATTGAGTTCGGAGCGGCCCTCAGCATCAACGGCTTGAAAAGCGATAGCCGTATCTGCAGGAACCTCGACCGCAAACGAGCCGTCCGGCGCAAGCGGCACGGTGCCCAGTTCAACCGTCTCATTGCCCGCATGGACGATGTATGAGTGAGACGACCGCACCGTCAGCCCGTGGCCCGCCAACACGCGAATCATACGAACCTGCGACCACCCTGCCGCCGTGTTTCGCGTAAAGCGGGCGTCTTGGCAATAGAGCACGCCCGTCGTGCGCTGTTCATCCATCCGCGATGCCAACACCGGCGGGCGTTCGCGCGCACCGAGATAGACAGTTGAATGCACCAGCCCGTTTGTCGACGTGTACACCAACACCATCTTGCCATTGCCCTGCGCCGGATCGACAATGCCTATCCGCTCGAAGCCTTCAGAAGCCGTCCTTTTGGCTTTCAGCTTTTTGCGCATCATAAAAGAATCAGAACCGCCTGTCGTGCAAAGCAAGCGCCCATCCGGCAATGCCGCAACATCGCCAGC
>JBBRJN010000204.1:0-6198 GCA_038219365.1 Kiritimatiellia bacterium
TGGTGGCACGTTTACAAAACGGTGCGGCCTTTATGGCAGAGCAGGCGCTGGGCAAGGGCCGCATTATTCAGCTCTTTGTGCCGCTTGACCGCACGGCGGGCAATCTAGTGGCAAGGCAGTCTTTTCTGCCGCTGATTCAAGAGCTTACCTCGTATCTGGCGCAACCTGTGATTGCGACGCTGAATATCCCTCCGTCGCGGGGAGCCGTCGTGCAACTCTCCTCGCCCGCACTGACGCAGATGAGCGGCAACGGGTTGTTCGCCGAGTATTTCAGGAAGGATAATTTCAAAAAAGTCATTCTGTCGCGCATCGATCCCACGCTGGACATGACATGGGGTGAGAATAGTCCCGGCGAAAAGGTGCCCCGCGATCATTTCAACGTGCGCTGGACCGGCTCTTTTGTGCCGAAACAGAGCGGGACGTACACGTTCTTTTTGAACGCCGATGACCGGCTGACCATGCGCGTCGGTTCTCAAGAGGCGAGCGTGAAGGAATACGGGCAGACGCGTGAGATGCGGGGCTTTTTTAAGGCGGGCGAACGTTATCCGGTTCTCGCAGAGCTCGGTGAGGATTCCGGGCAGGCGGGCGTCTGGGTGGACATGGAAGGTCCGGGCTTCCCGCGGGCGCGGTTGCCGAGCGACTGGCTGGTGCCTGTGCGGGGCGATGTGGGCTCGTGGGCTGATGCGGTTGATACGCAGGTGCTGGCACCGGGCGGACGTACTCTCTTTGCCAAGATCCGGTATGGCGAGGACGGTTTGGCGTTACGTACCGACAGCCCTCTGATGCAGGGGATCTACGAGGTGAAGGTGCCGACGGCTGCTGCGAGTTGGCTGGGTCATCTTGCAAATACCAGTGAATCCTTTCCGCTGTGCGTGATGGAAAATCCCGAGGAGAGCAAGCTCGACGCGTTGACGGCGGATGAGCAGGCGATCATTGCGCGGCAGACCGATGTGACGGTGACACACTCGTTCGAGGATTTACAGAAGGCCCTGCTTGGGAAGACGTTCGGGCGCGAATTATGGCGCATCCCCGCGCTGATCCTGTTTGCGTTGCTGATTTTGGAGACCGTTCTGACGCGCTGGATCTGCCTCCAGCGAGGGACGGGGAAAGCCCAGGCTGACAACACTTGACGTCAAAGCATCAAATGAGTGATGATTGAGCATCATGAAAACAGCATCCATACGAACGACTTTGACGCTGGACGCGGATGTCGCGAAGCAGTTAGGGCACCTTCAGGAAGAGCGGAAGGTGAATTTCCGCGACGTGGTGAACATGGCCCTTCGCAAGGGGCTCGGCCAAATGACGGCGGCTGAACCCGCACCTCAAAAAATGTGCCACACGCCTGTTTTTCACGTTGAGCGCACGTTGAGCGGCGATTTGACCTGCACCTCTGACATGCTGGCCGTGGCAGAGGAGGAGGATTACAAATGAGACTTGTGGACGTGAATTTGTTGCTCTATGCAACCTTCGATGTTTACCCCATGCATAAGCGGGCGCGGTCTTGGCTGGATGCCTGCATCAACGGCGATGCACGGGTCGGCCTCCCGTGGGAGACCTTGACCGCTAAATGAATGAACCTCGCATAGATTTGCTGCCGCCGGAGATCCCGACGTGGGCGGTGGTGTTGATGATGCTGGCCGCGCTCGGGCTGTGGCTGGGCGTGCGCGTGCTGACGAGCCGTCTGCGGGGGCGTCTGCCGCGCTTCGGCGTGGTGGTGCCGCGCGCACTGACGGCCGTGACCGCGGCGTGGTGTCTGTTGCAGACCCTCGGGCGAGTGACGGTCTACGCCTGCACGTGGCCGCTTTGGGTGGCGGCGGTGATGTTGGGTCTCGGCATTGAAATCGCATCATCCTGTTTCTATCGCGAACGGCAGGCGGTATCACGCCGGTTGGGCACGGTCATTCTGGCGTTGCGTGCTGCGGCGATCATGCTTTCGGTGCTGATCCTGATGCAGCCGGTGCTGGTTCGTTTCACGGGCAAGAAAATCACGCGTCGCGTGGCCGTGTTGGTTGATGCGTCGGCTTCCATGCGTTTTGCGGACCGTCAGTGGCAGCCCCGCGAGTGCTTGGAATGGGCCGCCCATTTGGGTCGGCTGAGCGATGCGCAGCGGACGGCGCTGACCCATGCGACGACCGACGCGCAAAAACTGTGGGACGGCTTGCCTGAGGCTGACCGCACGGCGACGCTCGGCGTATGCGAGACCTCCCGCGTGGCGCTGGCCTGCGACCTGTTGAAACGTCCCGGCGCTGGCGGCGAATCGTTTCTGACGAAACTCGGCAACCGGTATGACTTGGATCTGTTTAAGTTCGGACGTGGGCTGTCGCGCACGTCTGAGACAGAGATTGAAAAGAATCTGGCGTCAACCAATGAGGCTTCGTTTGCGGAGCACTATTTCCGTGCGGCAACGGATTTCACAACTGCGCTGGAGGGCGTGCTGAAGGATATTCCCTCGGAACAGCTCGCGGGGGTGCTGGTGCTGAGCGACGGCATTCACAACGCGGAGACCTCGGTGTTGCCGGTCACGCGGCGGTTCGGCGCGCAGGGGGCACCGGTGTGCGGCGTGATGGTTGGCGGCACGCGACTGCCGTTCGACATCGCTTTGGCGGATGTCATCGCGCCGGAGTCTATTTTCTTGGGTGACCGTGTGCGGCTGATCGCGACAGTCAAGGCGACTGGCGCGATCGGCAAGAGGATCAAAGTCAAGCTCACCTGCGAAGACGCCGTGGTGCAAGAGACCGAGCTGGATGTTTCCACCGACGACTGGCAACGTGAGGTTCGGCTGGCGCATGAGCCAACCACCAACGGTGTGGTGCGCTACGAAGTGAAGACCGAGGTGCTGGAAGGCGAGCTTTTCAAAGACAACAACGCCTGGCGTTCTGACGTGGCGGTGAGCGATGACCGCATCAACGTGCTGCTGGTAGACGATTCGCCGCGCTGGGAATTCCGGTACCTGCGCAATCTGTTTTTCGGACGTGACAAATCGGTTCACCTTCAGTCTTGGCTGGTACACCCGGACACTTTGGTCGGCGCTTCGGCTGCGAACCTGCCGCCCGCTTCGGCGAGCCGTAAGTTCGGCGATGCGGAGTCGGGCGGATGGCCGGTGAGCCGAGAGGAGTGGCGGGCCTTCGACGTGATCATTCTCGGCGATCTGGATGTGGCAACCCTGACGCCGCAGGTTCAGGCGGAGATCCGTTCCTGCGTGGTGGACCGCGGCGCGTTGCTGGTTGTGATTTCAGGGCCACGGGCCATGCCGCATGCGTTCCCGAAAGATTCTCCGCTGGCTGAATTGGTGCCGTTCACGGTGCAAGCCGAAGACAGCTATTGGAAGGGTCCGGAAGAGGCGTACCGGTTAGCCTTGACGCCGACGGGGCAGGCGCATCCCGTTATGTTGCAGTCGGGTAGCCTGTCCGAGAACGAAGAGGTGTGGCGCTCGCTGCCGCTGTTCGATTGGCGGTTGCCTGTGACGGCTAAGCCGGGTGTCGAGATCTTGGCGGTGGCCGCACCGGAGGGGGGAGAGCAGGAGCAGGTGTTGACCGATGTGCGGCAGGCGGTGGCACATTTGGAGGAAGTGATGCAGTCCCGGAGCAAACACGCGCTGATCATGGCGCAGCGCGTCGGGCGCGGCAAGGTTTTGGGCTTGGCGTTTGATCGCACCTGGCGGCTGCGTTACCGCACGGGGGATCTTCTGCATCACCGCTTCTGGGGGCAGATCATGCGCTGGGGCTTGGGCGAGCGGCTGCGTGCGGGTCAGGAACGGTTCCGTGCCGGTACGGATCGGCTGGTGTATGGTCCCGAAGACCCGATTAACGTCATGGCGCGTGTTTTAAATGAGGATTTTTCCGGGGTGGCCGATGCGCGGCTGGAGGCGGTGTTGAAGAACAGCGAGGGACAAGAGATCACGCGTGTGGTGCTTGTGCCCCGTGCGGAGTCGCACGGGTTCTACGAGGCGGCGCTGCCGCCACAGGGCCGCGCCGGCGCATGTAAGCTCGAAGTCATTCGGACCGATGGAGTGGCGCGTGAGCAGGTGGAGACCTCCTTCCTGGTGACGGCCTCGCGGCGTCCGATCGAGATGGGCAACGTACGGCCGGATCGCACGACGTTTGATGTGCTGGCCAAAGGCACCGGCGGCAAAGTGGTCACCCCGGATAGGTTGCCGACGCTTCTCGAGGCGTTTGGCGAAGGCCGCCGCGTGGTGCAGGAACGTCGCGAGTACGCCTTATGGAACAATCTGTATGTGCTGATCCTGTTGGCGTTGCTGCTGACGACCGAATGGCTCCAGCGTAAAAAGGGCGGACTGGCGTAAATGAAACAAAACCTACCCCCTGAATTGACGGCGCAGCTCACGCGGATGATCCGGCGCGTGAGAGTGATCTTGTTGACGCGCGGCCTGCTGGCGGTTGTTGCGGTGGCCGTCGGCGCGGTGTTGACGATCATGGCGATCGATGCGGCGGTCGTGCTGTATCATCCGGCGGTGCGCTGGGCTTTTTCGCTTGCAGGTCTGGCGCTGGCTGCCGCGACCGCGTGGAGCATGTTGGTTTTGCCGCTGGCCCGTCCGCTGACGATCACGCGTATGGCGCGCGTGCTGGAGACACGTCATCCCGATATGCAGGAGCGCATCAGTTCGGCGATCGAGTTGGCTGAGCATGGCGGAGTTGAGGCGGAGCGCGCTTCGTCCGAGTTGATCCAGCTCCTCACGCAGGACGCCAAGGCCGATCTGGCGGGTGTCCACCCCAAGTCAGAGTTCACGGTGCGCACGGTCAAGCCGTTCCTGCTGGCAACGGCCTGTGTGCTGGCTGTGTTAGGGGCGCTCTTTGCCCTATGGCCGAAACAAAGCTGGCTGCTGTTCCTGCGGGCGCTTGTGCCGCAGCGCGAATTCGACACGTTACAGGCGAGTGTTCTGGAGGTGAAGCCGGGCGACATCATGCAGTTGGAGAAGACCCCTGTGCGTTTCGAGGTCACTGCGCCCGAACGGCACGGAGTGCGCGCTGAAATCCATTTTCAAAAGGCCAACGGGCTCCGCACCGTGGAGCGTATGAAGCGATTGTCGGCGCCAGGCGCGGAAACGGTCGTATTCGAGTTGGAGATCCCGTCGGTCGAGGAAAGCTTTGAGTATCGGGTGAAGTACGGCAACGGGTATACGCGGCCCTACGCCGTGGTGGTGATGAAGGAGCCTGGCATTCTTGAGACGCGGGTGGCCTATACCTATCCCGCGTATACGGGACTGCCGCCTACGCAGCAGGTGGGCGAGGCTCAGTCGATTCTGGCGGTCGCAGGCACGCGCATCCGCATCGAGAGCGCCTTCGACCGCGCCTGCACGGCGGCGCTTCGGATCAATGCGCTGACGCTATTGAATCCTGCCGGCGCTTCCACAAACGGGGTCTGGTTGCAGACCCTGAGCACCAACCGCACGGGCCGGTGGTCGCTGGCGATCCGTGACGCGTATGGCTTCACCAATCGTCCGGCGTGGGCAGTTTACGCAGCGTTGCCGGATCGACCGCCCGAGGTGACGCTCGTGACGCCAGCAGTATCAAGACTTCACATCCCTCCTTACGACCGGCTGGTGTGCAGCGGAACCGCAGTCGATGATTTCGGGTTCGGAGAGGCGGGGCTGGTAATCAAATCCGAGAAGCGAGGTGAGACTGTGTATCCGCTCAAAGTTACGCGTCAGAGCGCAGCGCGTGCGGAATTGGAGGGTTCGCCTGACCTGCAGGCGCTTTACGATCAGGGATGCCGTTCCTTCAAGCTGTGTTTGCGCGTGGCGGACAACCTGCCGCCGGAGTTGGGCGGGCCGCAAGTCAGGGAGAGTCGCACGCTGACGGTGACGCTTGACCCGGGCGCTCGCACCTTGCGTGAGCAGATACGTGAAGAGGTCCGAAAGAATCTGGAAGAACAGTTGCGCAAGGCGGCTCAGCAGTTGCAAGAAGCCGCGAACCGCGTTTCACAAGAGAAGTGGACCTTCGACAAGCCCGAGCTGCCCGAAAAGGCGGCGGAGAAGCTGGAGCAGGCGCGCGAGGCCGCCGTGAAGGCGGAGGCGCTGATGGAGAAGGCGGCGCAGGCCACGGAGAAGACGCCTTTCGCCGCTTTCGCGAAAGACATCCTCGACGTGCGCGATGAGAAGGTCGAGCCCGCCTTCAAGCAGCTGGAAAAGATCCCGGTGACCGAGGCGGACAAACGCAAGCAGTTGGGCGAGGACACGGA
>JBBRJN010000205.1:0-6181 GCA_038219365.1 Kiritimatiellia bacterium
GACCCGCGCGAGCTCGACATTACGTTGGACTTCCTCGGAGAAGGCCGCTACGAGGCGCTCGTGATGCAGGATGGCGCGGACTCGGACTACCGGACCCACAAGGAAAGCTACACGGCCGCCAAGCGCGTCGTGACAAGCACCGATACGATCCACCTGAAGCTTGCTCCCGGCGGCGGGGCCTGCGTGTTGCTGAAAAAGGCAAAGTGAAGGGAAGCAGTACGGTTACTGCTGAGCGCGGTGCGTTGGGTTGGTGTACCGGCTTTAGCCGGCAATGGGGTGGTATTCTAAAAAGAACGGAGACGACCGATGAGGCATGCGAGGGCGCTTCGGATCTCGCCGGTGAGTGCGCCTTTGACGAAATAGTCTGAGAATTGACGTGTTAATTAGAATTGCTGCTACATCTGGTGGGATGCGATTAAAATGCCCCCCTGAATGACAGCGTGTTTTCCAGTTTTCCAGATTCAAATAAGAAAGTAACATGCGTTTGCCTTGGCGATGACGCGTGGACCGGCGGACGGCTCGGGGATCCGTCCCGGATCTGATGGCTCCGGCCTGTTTTACAGCATAAATATCCGGGGAGAATACAGTGACGCTTTGACATCACCCGATATTTTTGAAAGACTTGACGCAACATCAAAAACAGGAGATCACATCATGTATCCGTTCACAGTCTCGCTTCTCTCTTTCATCACGCTGGTTGGAATGGCCTGTGCGCAGGTTCCGGAGTCGCTTTTTGATGGGAAAACACTTGAGCGCTGGAAGGCCGTCACATGTGATGCGGAGGTGGTTGACGGCGCAATCCTGCTCAAGGCCGGTAATGGGTTCCTTCTGGCTGATAAGGAGTATGGCGATTTTATCTTCGAGTGCGACTGGAAGGCGCTCAATACGAATATGTGGGACTCGGGCGTCTATTTCCGTGCGGGCATGCCGGTCGGCAAGTTCCCCTGGCCCAAGTCGTATCAGGTCAATATGCGGCGTGGGCTGGAGGGGACAATCGACGGTGCCGACAAAATCAAAGCAGCCAGCCTCTATAAAGCGGGTGATTGGAACCACTATAAGCTCACGGTCAAAGGGAAGACCGCGGAACTTGAGTTCAACGGCGAGAAAGCGTGGAGCCGCGACGGGATCGAGCCGGCCAAGGGACATCTCTGCCTCCAGTCGGAAGTCCCCGGCGGCGGACAGTTCCTCTTCAAGAAGATCACGATCGTCGATCTGGACGCTAAGAAGAAATAACGTCGCTGGTTTCGGGCCGGAGATCGAGGGTATTTGAAGGAGGCGGAGATGAGACGGTTAGCGAAATATTCGATGGGTATTGGGGACCGCTTCGGGCGGCAGGGGCGGGCGCAACTTGAGGCTTTCCGGTTGCTGGCGAAGAACGAAGGGGTGAATGTCGCGCCGGTGTGGAACAAATCGAACCGCGAGCATACGATCATTGGAACGAAGCCCGAGGCGGTGCGGTTCGAGGCTGACGCGGCGGTGCGGGACGCGCAGTGGACGCAGCCGTATTATGTTGACGCGGACCATATCAGCCTCAAGAACGTGGATGGGTTTGTGGAGGCGTCGGATTTCTTTACGCTGGATGTGGCGGATTACATCGGCGAGACCATGGACGAGGGCGATATCTACGGGTTTATGGCGCGTCATCCGGAGTTGGTCGGCACGCATGCAATCGAGGGGCTCGCTGAGCCTGTGGTGCTGACCCGTCCGCAGTTGACGGAGCATCTGCGGAGCACGCTCTTCGCCATCCGTCAGGCGGGCCGACTCTACCGGCATATCGTCGAAAAGAAAGGGACGACGGATTTTGTCACCGAGGTTTCGATGGATGAGACGACACAGCCGCAGACGCCGGTGATGCTGCTGGTGATTTTGGCTGCGATCGCGGAAGAGCAGATCCCGCTACAAACGATCGCGCCGAAATTCACGGGACGCTTTAACAAGGGCGTGGACTATGTGGGTGACGCGGCGGTTTTCGGCCGCGAGTTCGACGAGGATGTTTGTGTGGCGCGTTATGCGGCGCGTCAGTTCGGCTTGCCCGAGCATTTGAAACTCAGCATCCACTCCGGCAGCGATAAGTTCTCGCTCTATCCGTTTGTGGCAGCGACGCTGAAGAACAGGGATGCCGGTGTGCACGTCAAGACGGCGGGCACGACGTGGCTGGAGGAGGTCACAGGGCTGGCGGCTTCGGGCGGCGAAGGGCTGTCGGTGGCGAAAGAGATTTACGCGCGGGCCTTGCCGAGGTTTGATGAACTGTGCGGACCTTACGCCACGGTGATTGACGTGCAACTCGGTCGCCTGCCGCGCGAGGGTGAGGTTGCGGGATGGGACGGCGGGAAGTTTGCGGCGGCGCTGCGGCATGTGCCGGGCGACGCGCAGTTTAACTCCGATTTTCGGCAGTTTATCCACGTCGCCTACAAGGTGGCGGCTGAGTTGGGCACACGCTATCTGGACGCGCTGTCGGCCAGCGAAACGGTCGTGGCTCGACATGTGACCGAGAACCTGTATGCGCGGCATCTAAAACCGCTTTTCGGCGGCTGAGGGTACGTCGGTCTCCCTTGACCAAAAGCCAGGAGCGTGTCGCGTTTGGCATACATGTTGCTTAATAATAAACGAATACGCTTGTGTATCATTTTTTTCTGGCTGCTTGACAGGATCGGCGATTTTAGAAAATGAAGCGACAGCAGAACAACCGAAACGTTTATCAGCTTTCCTTCCTTTATTGTGTCGCGCATACGGTACTTGCGTGCGCGGCAGATGATCCTTTTGCCGACGTCTCTGTTGCGCCGCAGTCGGTTAGTCGGACTTTTTCAGCGCATAAAGTTTTTTTTGGGTGACGACAAAAAGCATGCCGTTCGCCGCCACCGGCGTACCGCTGACCGGCCCGTCAAGCAGGGTGGATGAGAGCACCCGCTTCTCTTTGCTGGCCGCCAGCACGATGAACTCCCCGCGCCTTGTCCCCACAAAAATCTTGTCATCCGCCACCAGTGTGGAGGCCCACATTTCACCCTGAATGTCATGCGTCCAGCAGGCCGTGCCGGTCTCGGCGTTAATACAATGTATCTTGCGTCCCGTGTCGGCAACGATAACGAGGTCTTTCCAAATTGCGGGCGTTGACAGATTGTGACGTGTCAGCGCATACGACCACTTTTCCGCTGTTGCTGTGACCTCACCCGTTTTCGTCGCGTCGATGCACGTTAGCCATGACTGATGCTTCCCCCACCAGATGTCTCCGCCACCCGCCACATAAACGCGATTATCATAAAACACCGGCATGGAGTGAATCGTGCTCGGGCTCTCTGCACGGTTTGCCGTGTAACGGTGCACATTCTCTTTCGGTGCGGTCGGATCAATATCGAACCACCACGCTTTCTTCAACAGTTGAACACCCTCCGTCACGTTTGTTACCGGTTCAAAAGCATAGACAATCCCGTTAGGTCCGGCATAGAAAATTAACGCTCGCCTGTTGACGATGCCACGCGACGGCGAGGACCATGTGCAATGGAAAATGTTCGGCCCGATGTGCTCATCGTCCCGCGCCACAAGCCGCCCGGTTTTCTTATCGATGACGACGAGGCACGGCGCATCAGGTGAGGCGATATGCCGGTGCGTATCGTCCACACCGTTCGACGTATTGACATACAGGAACAGGCCATCCATGAGAATCGAGGAATGCGCGCCATCATGCTGACGGATGCCGCACTCTTTGATCAGGTCATACAGCCAAAGGATGTCGGCATCCGTTTTACCGGGCTCGATGGCCGCCTGCCCAGCGGGTGTCATATGCCGTCCTTCGTCTTTGAACGGACCGTCATTGCCATTGGCCATGCCGTTGACATCCAGACACATGACCTCGCCCCGGCTGCTGACCACGTAGGCGCGGTCTCCGTCAACCGTCGCCGGGGAGCAGATCCCTGAACCGGTCCAATCCCAGTACACGCTGGTGGTGATCTTCGGCACAACCAACTGCCACAGGAATCCGCCGGTTTTCTCCTCAAAGCACATGAGAACGCCACGGTCGCCGGTCTGACGCGGGTCGCGGGGCTTCCCGTTATTGGTCCCGATGAAAACTCGGCCACCGGCAACGACCGGAGTCGCATGCGTTTCCGTGCCGAGGTCCGCCACCCACTTGACGTTTTGGCCGGACTGAGGGTCAAAACTTTCAGGCAGCCTTTTCTCAGAAGAAATCATGTTACGCGAATCACGCTCACCCCACTGCGGCTGGTCTTCAGCCCTCACTCGCGAAGCATGCAGGTAACCGAATGCCAGCAGCAGAAGCCCGCGTATAGACCAGATGACACACGCAGATGAAGCTCGCCAAACCTGAAAATCACGGCCCCAAATGAAAGGATCGCTGTGGCGACCCACATTCTGCTTTCCTTTTGCCGACATCAGCCTGCCTACGCAATGAGTGGAGTTCATACAATTCCTAATCGCTTTTTGGCCTTGCCTCGGTGCGTATAATGCCATAATTAGAGCCTATTCGAGTTGCGCAATCCGTTAATCCCTGCAATAATAACTGCTGTTCGGTTGAGCTTTTTTGGGTTCGCTCCTTCGTGAGGGTGTTGTTTGTTCACCCCGGTGTATCCGCCATGACGCTCCGTTTGTCATGTACCAAAATGTGCCAAGTCATTTTCTTGGAATGGCAGCCCGTTCCCGGTCGAACTCAGGAAGTTTGAAGGCAGTATGAAATGGATGCTGGTTCTTCTGATTGCCGTGCTCGTGGTCGCGTTGCCGTTTGTCTTTCGGCGCGAGACCGATGTGAGTGACTGGCGTGCGGGTGACCCCGAGCTGGTCGTCGTCACGCCGCACAACGAGGCGTTCCGGCAGGAGTTCGCCACGGGTTTTTCGCGGTGGCATCAGGCGAAGTACGGGCGTCCCGTGCGGATCGACTGGCGCGTGATTGGCGGCACGACGGAAATCATGCGTTATCTGGCCTCCGAGTATGCGGCCTCTGCGAAGCAGTATTTCAAAGCGCATGCGGTCACCTGGCCGGCAGACGGGGCCGAGGTGATCCTTTCGCGTAAAAGGCCGGAAACTCCTGATGCCCGGGCTTTGTGGCAGGGCTTCAGAGCGTTAGACGATCCTGCGAAAATCACCAGCCGCATGGATCTCTTTTTCGGCGGCGGTTCATACGATCACGAGAAGGCCGAGAAACAGGGGCTTACGGTTCCGGCGTGGGGTGAGGTTGGCCCGCCTGTTGGGCTGTTCGTTGACGCGGCTGGGCGCGTGCTGATTCCGCGTGAAATGAACGGTGAGGTCTGGTGCGGTAAAGCCTTCTACGGCAGCGTGCTCAGCGCCTTCGGCATCTGTTATAACGCCGACCGGCTCGCAGACCTCGGCATCGCGAAACCTCCAGTCACCTGGGAGGGCTTGACTGACCCGCGTTACTTCGGACAGCTTGGGCTCACGGATCCAACCAAGAGCGGCAGTGTGGCCAAAGCGTTCGAGATGATTGTTCACGAGCAGTGCGCCAAAACCGTGGCTGCTGCCGGCTTCACCCCCGTGCAGATCCGCGGCTATGAGTCGGCCATTTCAAAGGCGGGGAAGGGCGTAGACGAACTTCCTCCAGAGGTGCCGAGAGCTTATCAGGAGGCTGTCGCAAGCGGCTGGTTGGAGGGCGTCAAACTGCTGCGCCGCATCGGTGCGAATGCGCGCTATTTCACCGACATGTCGGGCCGAGTTCCGGTTGATGTCAGCGCGGGGGCATCTGCGGCTGGGATCGTCATCGACTTTTTTGGACGGCTGCAATCGGAGATGTCCACGCCCCCCGGAAGCCGGCCAACGATGGACTATGTGACGCCGGTGGGCGGGTCGAGCGTGACGGCCGATCCGGTGAGCCTGTTGCGCGGTGCGCCGCACCGCGAACTGTCGGTTCGCTTCATCGAATTTTTACTCGGACCGGAGGGCCAGAAGGTGTGGAACTATCGTGTGGGCACGCCCGGAGGTCCGCATCGGTTCGCGTTGCGGCGGCTGCCGATCCGGCGTGACTTCTATCCGTCCGATGATCCGGTTCTTCAGGCCGCGTTCGAAGCGCATCGCCCCTATCTTTCGGACCCGCTCTGGAAGCCCGAGGTGGATGCTTATCGGCTGGGGCAGTCTTTTTTATACGAGCCACGCTGGACCGGCGTACACTTCGGCATCCAGCGCGACTTGATCCGTGCGATGTGCATGGATTCGGGGGATG
>JBBRJN010000206.1:0-6154 GCA_038219365.1 Kiritimatiellia bacterium
GCAGAGCAGGATGCCGACGGGCGGATTGTCACCCTCGGCCATCATGTTCGCCTTAAACCAGTTGACATAGAAGTTCATCTGTCCGGCGTCGGCAGGCTCGAAGGCGCGGACCTTCAGATCAATGAGCACGTGGCAGCGGAGGAGGCGGTGGTAAAAGACGAGGTCCACGCGGTGGTGTTTTCGTCCTTCCGTCATGCGAAACTGCCGCGACTCAAAACAGAAGCCGCGTCCGAGTTCGAGCAGGAACCGCTGCAGGTGATAGAGAAGGGCGGATTCCAGCTCGACTTCCGAATATTCGGAGCGCTCGGCCAATCCGGTGAACTCCAGGATGTAGGGATCGCGGAGCAGTTCGGTGATGGTTTCCCGAGGCTCCTGCCGGCGTGCGCGGACGACAACGGCCTCTTTGTCGGCGGACAATCCCGTGCGTTCGTAGAGCAGGCTGCCGATCTGCCGCTGAAGCTGGCGTTTCGACCAGCGCTCACGCAGCAACTCGTTCTCGTAAAAGGCACGTTTCCAAGGGTCATCCATGCGGATGAGTTCGAGAAAGTGCGCCCAGGAAATGTGTGACAGCTGCTCGGGTTCCAGCGGTTGAGGCGTTTGGGCGGCACGTGCGGATTTGCGGGGTGCTTTCGTCACCGCTGACCGTGCAATCGATTCGGCAACCGCCGGTTGCCGAATCGCGATGGCAGGGAACTGGTTGAATTCGGCAACCAGTGGTTGCCGCATCTCCGGATAAAGCGAGTAGAACGTTCTGCAATCTCGAAGGCTCCGCAATCCCAATCCCTTGATTCCTTTTGCCGCCAAGTCTGCCGCCAGCGTTTCCAACAAGCGTGTGCCGTATTTGGCCCGGTCAGCACCCTTTTGTTCGAACTCGACGAGGTAGGCTCCGACAAGCCAGTTACGCAGAACCAGAGCGCGATTGGCCACGCTTGCCACTTGGCCTCGGAGCTGTTCGGTGGCGACGTTAATGGCCTTGATCAGTGCAGCGTAGTTCATGCGGCGCAGTCCTTGATCAGCACGAGAAGTTCCGAAAGTTCGTCTGTTTTGAAGAGTTGTTCGGGGTCACCGATGGAGGAAAACGGCGGCTTGCGCAGAGCGTCAAGCGAGGTGATCTCGGCCTTTTGCATCACGGCCTTGCGCAACGTGCGCACAAACATGAGCTGTGTGGCGGTGAGCCGGGGATGCAGACCGACCCACTCGTCGAAGGCTTTCGAGATCGACGCCTCTCGCGACGGAAGCGCGGAGACCTTCAAGATGTGGCGAAGGAAGTCGGCAAGACTGCCTTTCGGCTGGTGATAGGCTTCGCGGAGACGCTCCTCGGTCACGAACAGATCCGGGCCGTTCAGCGCGGCAGCGATGGCATCAACGTCGTCGGAGGAGAGTTCCTCGCCTTGTCTGAGCCGTTGGAGGGCCGGATTGTCACCCGCAAGGTCATTGACCAGCGCCTCCACTTGCGCACGGTAGGTTTCCGCGAACGCGCCCTCTCCTGAAGGGCCGAAGACGATCCAGTGACGCTGCTGGATTTGATCCGGCAGCGAGAGATGGACAAAGGTGCTCGGCAGGCGGCGGTTGCGGAACCGCATCAGCGGCGCGAAGGTCTCCTGCAACTGCATGATGCGGGGACAGGTGAGATTGGCCCAGAAGTCGGGTTGCCGGGCGGCGGCGAGGGCTTCGAGGTGCGGACTGACCTCTGGGATGTTTGTCGGAAGGAGGGAAATGCTTTCCGTGATGCGTTCGCGAAGCCGGTCCATTTCGTCCTGATCCGCTTTCAAGTGCGCGAGCGCGAGTTGCTCTGTCAGGTTCTCGAACTGAAGCTCTGGATAGGAACCGGCAGAGGAAAACCGCAACAAGGGCGCAATGGTGTGGGACAGGTGGGCGACCCGTTCGTCGGTCAACATGATCCAGGGCTCGTCGGTGTCGGCAAGGGTGCGGATTTCCTGCGCGTGTGGGGCGACATTGATGTTCTCCAGGGGCAGGGTACCGACAAGCGTCCGAAGCTGGCGGATCGTGTAGTCGACCGATGGAGCATCACCCCGTCCGGAAAGAATCTGGAGTTTCTCTAAGCGCAGACGGAACAGGCGAGACGGCAGCGGCTCGGCGACGGCAGCCTCGCGCCCATCCTGGTTGACTTGAAAATAATCGAAATTGTCCCAGTGGTCGATGACAAGGAAATCGTCTTTCACTTGGCCGCTGACCGGATCGGTCCATTTGCGGGTGCCCCGGCCAAGCATCTGCCAGAACTTCACCTTGCTGAAGACCGGCTTAGCCAGAACAAGATTGCGGATGGAAGGCACATCAATGCCGGTGTCGAGCATGTCCACCGAGATAGCGACACGGGGGAAATCCTTGTTCTTGAAATCGTCGAGCGTCTTCTCCGCCCTCTCCATCTGACTGTCGATGACCTTGGCGAGGCCTCTCCGCTGGAGGTCGGGATAGAGGCGGTTGAAGCTCTTGTAGAGTTCCAGCGCATGCTTGTGCGAGACGGCAAAGATGATGGTCTTTGCCGGCAACGTGCCGACAGCATCCTTGATGGCGTGGTCCATGAACTCGCGAACGATGGCGTCGTTGGTGCCACTGTTGGTGACTTTGCGTTCGAGATCGGACCCCTCGAAGCTGAATTGGTCAGGATTGATGCCCTGATCGCGAACTTGCTGTTTGACTGCGTCGGGAAGCTCTCCCGGCTTAAGCCCTTCTATCTGGAAGGTTGTCCGGGCGACATGGACAGGCCGGTATGGCACAAGGTATTTATCGCGCACAGCCTCATCGTATCCATAATAATAGGTAGGCGAGTCATCGGTGCAGTTGAACAACTTGAAGGTGTTGTGATCCAAGAAGTCGGTCGGAGTGGCCGTGAGTCCGAGAAGCAAGGCGTCGAAATGGTTGAAGATCCCGCCATAGCTCTTATCCTCGTAAATCGACCTGTGGCTTTCATCGGCAATGATGAGGTCGTAGTATCCGGGAGAGAGCTGCCGATAGAGTGACATCATGCCCGGATAGGTGGCGAAATGAATCTGGGCGTCTTTGTCGATGGCCCCGCCTTCGATCCATGAGCGGGGAGAGCCCGGCAAGTGCTCTTTGAACGCGCCCAGAGCCTGTTTCACCAACTCGCGGCGGTCGGCAAGAAACAGCACGCGCTGGATACGCTCTTTGCGTTGGAGCAGTTCAACGAGCGCCACCGCCACGCGGGTCTTGCCTGTTCCGGTTGCAAGCACCATGAGAAAGCGGCGATGCGCAGCCTCGATCCGCTCCGTGATCGTCTTGACCGCCTCGATCTGATAGGCGCGGTCAACGATTTGCTTAAGAGGCACCTCCCCTGCCAGCGGCATGCCGAACCGGTCAAGGTGTGCTATGCGGAGAAGATCGTCCTCGGTAAAGAACCCGCTGACCTTGCGGGGCGGGTAAAGTTTGCGATGCCAGAACCAGATTTCGTCGCCATTGGCAAGAAACACGAAGGGGTCTACACACTGCTTTGCACGAATCGAATCAGCATAGTCAGCGGCCTGACGTTCACCTTCAAGCGGGTCACGGCTCGAATGCTTGGCCTCGACAATGGCGACGACCCGGCCAAGACTGTCCAGAAGGGCGTAATCGGCGAACTCGCTCTTCGTGTGATAATCGCCCTTAGACTCATGCCAATTCGCAACGGATTCAACGACATACTCCTCGATCAGCCGACGGCTTCCCACAGCCCAGCCTGCGCGACCCAGTTGGAGGTCGATCTTATCCTGACGTGTCTGCCGTTCGGGTTTCATGCTGCTGGTTCTTGTCGTTTGGGGATCACGAAAATCTCAAAGATTTTCGGCTGCTGCGATCCAATCCATAAAGTGCTCAAAGGCTGCGTCAACTTACAGGTTTACAATCTTGTGAATGCAGACCAAACACCGCCTGACGGCAAGGGTATTCATCGGTAATTATGCGCGATTCGCGAATATCGTATGGGCGTGTTGAATGGACAGGACATTGTCCTTCTGATGAAACTGGAGGCAGGGCCGAAAGGTGGTCATCCGATGACTTCAATGAAGAGATCACCCTCCACGGCTGATGGAGAGTACTCCTCAAAAGGGTACGCATCCCATGCGGCATGAGACACGACGAGCATAGCGCGAGGACACCAGACGTTTAAGGCACCAACTCCCAGCGCCCGCCCTTGGCTGGGCCCACGCGGCGAAGCCTGCCCTGCTGCTGTAATTCTTTTATGTTTCGCTCGATTGACCGCTCGGTCACCCTTATCAAGGCCGACAGTTCCGGAATGGTCGTCGAGTTGTCATCACTAATGGCGGTTAGTATTTTTTCCGACGTTTTTTCCGAACGTTTTGACGCTTTATCTGGCGGCTGTTGGAATATTCCAAGGGACACGTCGCGGGATGATTGGCGAGTGACGGGCTGGATAGCCGCGACCGCTGAGGGAGCGGCGCGTTTTTTGGCACAAAAAAAGGGCGGGTGACGCTCTGGGGTACGGGTCGAAGCGGAATGAAGCCCCCGCGGTCAGCAGCCGCGCATGGCTCGGTCACCGGCTTGACCCAACGCCGCCGCGAGACGCGCCGAGGCCGCAGGCGCACGCGTGGCCTGCCGCGTCTTGACACACGCGATGAAGTCGCGGTGCAGCCCCACGCAGGGCTCCAGCGTCAGCGCCTGCACCGTGGTCAGCAGGTCGGAGGAGGACGCCTCCAGCGCCCAGTTCGTCACCCAGACCCAGGCACCGTCATGGCCAACCCAGCGCACGCCGATGCCTTTTTCCAGCCGTCCCCCGTCCGCCACGATCAACTCCATGCCGTCGCTGTACACACAGCGGAAACGAAACGCCGTCGCCGTATCGTAGCAGCCGTTCTGCGGATAGTCCCCCTGCCCTTCAACCGAAAGCGGCTCGTCGCGTCGCCCGGCACCCCACAGCGCCGTGTCGCCGTAGCGCCCGATGCCGTCCGCCAACGGACCGCCCCCGCACGCACGAACCCAGCGCCAATGGAAGTCTGGAATGCCGTTTCCCACGCTTCGGCACTCAGGACCGCGGCCACCGCCCGGCAAGCCGATTTCCACGTGCGCCACGCGCCCGATCACGCCGCCGCGCACCGCGGCGACCGCCTTGCGAAAACGCGGCTCGACGCGCTGTCCGTTGCCCGTCTGCCACACACAGCCGTTGCGCGTCACCGCTTCCGCCAGCGCGAGCCCCTCATCGTACGTGTGCGTGAACGGGGTCTCGCCGTAAATGTCCTTGCCCTGACGCGCCGCAAAAATACCGATGGGCGCGTGACTGTAATCAGGCGTGGCAATCATCACCGCATCGATATCGGAACGGGCACACAGCGTACGGTAGTCACGGACCATCTCGCAGTCACGATTTCCATAAAACGCATCGACGCGCGCTTTAACCGTCCGCATCTTGTTTTCAGTGACGTCACAAACAGCCTTGACCACCACCTCTTCAATCCCGAGAAAAGAGTCCATGTTGGCAACACCCATGCCGCCGACACCGATCATTCCCATGACAATCCTGTTGCTCGGCGCGGAACGCCCCGGCACACGTGAAGGCACGAGGGTGAAAGCGGAGGCACCGGCGCTGAGTTGAAGGAAACGTCTGCGTGTGGTTTTCATAGATAGGTTTATCAGACTGTTAGACGGTCAGGCTGCTAGCCAGAAAACACGGGTGTTCTTCTGCCTAGCGCCTGTTTACCTTCCCCGCGCTTACTTCGCCATCGGCTTGTCGTCGGCCCGGAGGTCACCCAGCGTGTATTGCAGCCCGTCCAGCATGTGGGTCAGGCGGGCCTTGTCCAAGAACGCGCGCTTATCATGGCCGAACGAGGTGTAGAACACGCGTCCGTTACCGAAGGAGCGTATCCAACTCACCGCATAATCCTTGTCACTGCGTTTCTGCTTGTCGACGTTCGACTTGGCCGTGACTTCATCCGAGAGATCGAGCGAGACCAGCACATGCAGTTTGGAGCGGTCATAGAAAGGCGACTTCTGCTGGTAGATCTCATCCCCGGCTTTGAAATTTTTGCCTTCGAAGGCCTTGTTCAGCGGACTGGCAGGATCATCCAGCTTGAACGCCCAGGTTCCGCCACCGCCCCACGGGTGACCATCGAACTGGCCGCCCACCATCTCCGCCGCGTCGGATGCATCGTAGAAATTGTCCGCTCCGGCGTGGATCACGCAAAGA
>JBBRJN010000207.1:0-6142 GCA_038219365.1 Kiritimatiellia bacterium
TGGGATCTCGCCGGATGGGCCTGTCACCGCTACGGTATCCGGATGTTCAGCATCGCCGGCAAACAGAAAAACCCGCTCGTCAACGCCTGGGTCAACCGCCAGCGCGAATCCGGAATGACCATTCTCGAACGGGGCGGCGGCACGCTGAAGCAGATCATCAAATTATTGCGCGGAGGTTCCGTGCTGGCGATCATGCCGGATGTGCGCGTTTATGATCCGGATCTCAAAATCGCCTTCCTCGGCGGCACCGCCAACCTCGGGCGCGGCATGGCCCTGTTCGCCATCACCGCCAAGGTGCCGATCATCCCCGCCATCCTCCGGCGCGAAGGCTGGACCCGCCATGGGTTCGACCACTTGCCCGCGATCCTGCCTGACCCTTCCCTCGACAAGGAACAGGACGCGGTACGTATCACCCAGGCCGTGCTCGCCCAGGTGGACGCTGCCATCCGGAAAGCCCCCGAGCAATGGTTTTGGTACAACAAACGCTGGGTGCTGACCCCGCTTCGCGCGGACGCGCCCGTCACCTAAACCACCCTCACCTCTGAAAGGAAACACTCGCATGATCCGCGTCAACGAAAACTTCTCAAAGCTTCAGTCCTCCTATCTCTTCTCTGAAATCGCCAAGCGCGTAAAGGCTTATCAGGCCGCGAGCCCCGACAAGAAGGTCATCCGCCTCGGCATCGGCGACGTCACGGAACCGCTGCCGCCCGCCTGTATCGAAGCGCTGCACAAAGCCGTGGACGAGATGGCCACGCGCTCCTCTTTCCGCGGGTACGGCCCGGAGCAAGGCTACGGTTTTCTGCGCGAGGCCATTGCCAAGAATGACTACCAGTCGCGCGGTGCCCAGATTGAAGCCGACGAGGTGTTCGTCAGCGACGGGTCAAAATGCGACACCGCCAACATCCAAGAGCTGTTCGCCGACAAGCTGACCATCGCCATTCCCGATCCGGTCTACCCGGTCTACGTGGACACCAACGTCATGGCGGGCCGCACCGGCAAGAACACCAAGGGCCGCTATAAAGGCCTCGTTTACCTCGACTGTACCGAAGCCAACGGCTTTGTGCCCGCGCTGCCCGAGCAGCCGGTCGACTTGATCTACCTCTGTTTCCCGAACAACCCGACCGGTGCGACCGCCACGCGCGAACAGCTCACCGCATGGGTGCGCTACGCCAAGGAGAACAAGGCGCTGATCCTCTTCGACGCGGCCTACGAAGCGTTCATCCGCGACCCCTCGCTGCCGCACAGCATCTACGAGATCGAGGGCGCACGCGACGTGGCCATCGAGTTCCGCAGTTTCTCCAAAACGGCCGGGTTCACCGGCACGCGCTGCGCCTTCACGGTCGTGCCCAAGTCGGTCGTCGCCTACACAAAAAAGGGCGAGGCCGTGCCGCTTCACCCGCTGTGGAACCGCCGCCACACCACCAAGTTCAACGGCGTCTCCTATCCCGTGCAGCGCGCCGCCGAAGCGGTCTATTCCGCAGAGGGCAAAGCGCAGACCCGTGCGCTGGTCGACTTCTACCTCGATAACGCGAAAATCATCCGCGCCACGCTCGCCGATCTCGGCTACGCCATGACCGGTGGCGAAAACAGTCCCTACATCTGGGTCAACGTCGGCAAGGACTCGTGGAAGTTTTTCGACAAGCTGCTCAAGCGCGCGCAAGTGGTCACCACCCCCGGCGCGGGCTTCGGACGCTGCGGCGAGGGCTTCATCCGCATCAGCGCCTTCAACAGCCGCGAGAATGTGGAAGAGGCTATGAAGCGCCTGCGCAAGGTGCTCAAGTAGCGCAAGTAGCGGTGCCTTACGTTGACATGATGATTTTATCATGTTACAGTACCCGCCATGAAAAGCACGCTTGCCACTGTTTTGACGGATCGAGGTCAGATTTCTATCCCCGTATCGATCCGTAAGAAAGCGAAACTGACCGCTGGCCAGCGCCTGCTGTGGCGGCAAACCGCACCCGGGTGTTTTTCCGTTACCGTCGAGGATAATCCCCGAAAACGGCTCAAGGCCATCGATGTAATCGGCTTTGCCCAAAGGTTTTTTCCGAACGGGATGCCCAGGGGGACGGATGAGGTCATGCGACAATTACGGCAAGGGGAAGAGTAGTCCATGTCATGGGTCGTCGATAGCTGCATCATTCTCGACATTGTCCTCAACGATCCCGCGTTTGCCAGCCCTTCGGCCAAGCTTCTGGACCGGCTTAGCCGTGACGGGCTTGTGCTCTGTCCCGTTTCGCTCGTGGAATTGGCACCGTGCTTCGGAGGCAAAGTCGGAAACGTGCGCGAGTTCGCTGACCTCATCGGCGTGGTGCATGATTGGGACTGGATGCCGATTGACACGGAAGCGGCTGCGACGGCATGGGCAGCGCATGTCTCGCTCAAGCGAAGCGGGCGCGCCCTTCGCCGGCCCATTGCCGATATTCTCATCGGCGCCTTCGCCCTGAGAGCGGGCGGCCTCATCACACGGAACGTTGACCATTTCGTGCCGGGTTTCCCCTCTCTCACCTTGGCCACTCCTACCGTCAGCAGTGATGGCTGAGCACAACCTGTTCGATAGGGCCGAGTTCGGATATGTCGAATGCGGGCGACACACCTTTTTCGCTCCCCTTTCATGACCGAATCCAGTATCTTCTTTCTCAATCCGTCGGCGCGGTTGTCGGCCGTTGCGGCCAGGGCTTCCTTCGCTTTGAGCGTTGAGCGTTTATGCGCAACCTATTATCCATTCCATCCCTTTTAATTCTCCTCTGCGCCGCGCTTGTCGCGCGGTCGGACGACGTTTACCCGAAGCCCGGCTGGAAAGACACACCCGACCCCTTGGCCAGCCCGTATGCCCAACAGGGCGGGACGCTTCGTTTCGCCGCTTTCCAGCCGCCCAAGAGTTTGAACTATTACATCGACAGCAATACCTATACCCGCCAGATCTTCGACCTGATGTACGAGGCGCTGCTCAGTGTTGATCCCGTCACCACCGAGTTCACTCCCGGCCTGGCCCATTGCTGGACGATCTCCGATGACAAACGGGATTACACGTTTGAGATCGACCCGGCAGCCCGCTGGAGCGACGGACGCCCCGTGACCGCCGAAGACGTGAAATGGACCTTCGACCAGATCATGGACAAAGACAACGCAACCGGTGCTGAAAAAGTCGCGCTCGGCGTGTTCCTTTCGCCTGAAATTCTCGGCCCCCGCACGGTCCGCTTTCACGCGAAGGAGAGCCACTGGCGCAACCTCCTGGCGGTCGGCATGTTTGAAATCATGCCGAAACACGCCTTTGAAACGCAGAACTTCAACCGGCTCGACTTCGACAGCCCGGTGGTCTCCGGCCCCTACGTGCTCAGCGTCGTCAAGGAGCAGATCGAAGTCCGCATGACCCGCCGCCGGGACTGGTGGGCAGGCGCGCGCCCCTCCCTGCGCAACACAATGAATTTCGACACCCTCGTCTTTCGCTACTACGCCGACAACGAAAACGCCTTTGAGGCCTTCAAGAAAGGCCAGGTAGACGTTTACGCCATCTATGCCGCACGCATCTGGTCCAACGAGACCATCGGCGAGAAGTTCGATAAAAACTGGATTGTCAAACGCCGCGTCCGCAACCATAACCCCGTCGGGTTCCAAGGTTTCGCGATGAACATGCGGCGCCCGCCTTTCGATGACCTGCGCGTACGCCAAGCCTTTGCCCATCTGGTCGACCGCGAGACCATGAACAAAACCATGATGTTCAGCGCCTATTTTTTGCAACGTTCCTATTTCGAAGACCTTTATGACTCCGCGCATCCTTGCACCAACACAATCTTCGCGTTCGACATCGCCCAAGCTAAAGCGCTCCTGCGCGAAGCCGGCTACATGCCAAACCGGCAAACCGGGCTGCTCGAAAAAGCCGGGCATCCGCTCACGTTCCGCTTTCTCACCCGCGACGGAAGCTCAGACAAGTTCCTCGCCGTCTGCGCCAGCGCCTTTAAAGAGGTCGGCATCCAGATGACGATCGAGCGTAAAGACTTCGCCGCCTGGATGCGCGACATGGACGCGTTCAACTTCGACATCACCTGGGCCTCGTGGGGCGGCTCCATCTTTCGTGACCCCGAGGACATGTGGCATTCGCGCGAGGCCGAACGGCCCTCCGGCAACAACCTCACGGGCTTCAAAGACCCGCGCGTCGACCTCCTCATTGAGAAACAAAAAACCGTTTTCAGCATCACCGAACGCAATGCCATCAACCGCGAGATCGACGCGCTCGTGACAGCAGTCGTGCCGTATGTCCTGCTCTGGAATACCGATACCACCCGCCTGCTCCACTGGGACACGTTCGGCATGCCCGACACCGTGCTCTCCAAGTTCGGCGACGAGCGTTCGCTAATTGGCTACTGGTGGTATGACGCAGACTCTGCCGCCGAACTCAGGGCCGCCATGTCCAGTGGCGACCTTCTCCCGCAGCGCCCGGTCCTCGTCGATTTCGACACCGTCTTTAGGCCTGTCCCGACAAATGCACCAGCCCTCGAATTTTATCCAGCAACCACCAACCCGTAACGCTCCTCAAAAGGCTACCCATGTTCCCTATCAAACTTGACCGTCCCCTGATTGTCTTCGACATCGAAGCCACCGGCATCAGCCCGCGCGCCGACCGCATCGTTGAACTCGCTGCCATCCGGATCGATCCCGACGGCACCGAAACCCGCGGGTACTGGCTCCTCAACCCCGGCATCCCCATCCCCATTGAAACCACGGCGATCCACGGCATCACCGACGAGATCGTCCGCGACCAGCCCACCTTCAAGAACAAAGCGCTGGAGATCCTGACCTTCTTCGGCGAGGCCGACTTCGCGGGCTTCAACGCCGGCCGCTTCGACATTCCCATGCTCGCCGAAGAGTTCACACGCGCCGGCATCACCTTCGACGCCGACCGGCGCCGCCTGCTCGATGCGCAGCGCATCTTCCACACGAAGGAACCGCGCGACCTCTCCGCCGCGCTCAAATTCTATTCTGATCGCCCGCACGAAGGCGCTCACGGCGCAGAAGCCGATGCGCGCGCCACGCTTGACGTGCTCCTTGGCCAGTTCAAGCGCTACCCCGACCTGCCGCAGGACATGGAGACCCTCGACCGGACCTTCAACCCCATCGACCCCTTCAACGCCGACCGCTCCGGGCGCCTGCGCTGGATGGACGGCGAGGTCGCCGTGAACTTCGGCAAGAAGAAGGGTGCCAAGCTAAAGGACCTCGTGAAGGATGACCCCGGCTTCATCAAGTGGATCATCAAAAACGACTTCCCGCAGGATACCCGTTTGATTTGTGAAAACGCCCTCAAGGGAAGCTATCCGCTCCCCCCTCGACTGAAAACGGTTCCAGGTGAAACCGCGCAATAGTCAGCTTGCCCGAAGGCCCGTTTTTTTTTACACTAGTGGAGTATCAAAAAAGGAGTCCATGTATGAAGCGTGTTATTCAGTGTCCGAAGTGCCAAGCCAAACTGTCGGTTTTTGATATCGGCAAGCCGATCAATCAGAAGTGTCCCAAATGCGGCAATGCCTTTGTCGTCGATTCCGAGGATGCCAAACCCGCTGTAGACGCGAAAAACGAGACACCCGTACCTGCGGAGGCGGTGGCTGAAAAGAGTGCGCCTGCAACGCCCAAAACAAATACCGGCAAGCAGGCGAAAAACAAAGGCGATGAAAAGAGCGAAGTACAGCCGGAGGTCAAAACGGAACCAAAGACCGAAGGCAAAACCGATCCGCAAGCGGATTCAAAGTCGGAGGCGAAAGCAAACATCACGGAAGAGCCGACCGTCTCGAAGGCAGACGTCAAGGATGTCACGCTTCCTAAGCCCGCTCCCAAACCTTGCTTGCCAAAGCCCGACGTCACGCCGTCCTTCGAGCCGGAGTTCCCCGAGCACCACAGCGGCGTTTCCTTCCTCCACATCGTCGTCATTATTGGCCTTCTGATGCTCGTGATCGTGATGCAGGTCTTAGCCAAGAGGAACATGGAGCGGCGCTTCGTTAGCCTGGAAACACAGCTCTCGGATGTGCACAAAGCACTGTCCACCCAGATCCTCAAGAACAAATAACGCTTATCCGGGCAGGCGCTTGGCCTGCCCGGCCCCTTCTCATCATCCACCCTCACACCCCTGGATAGCCGATGGACGCCGCAACGATTG
>JBBRJN010000208.1:0-6112 GCA_038219365.1 Kiritimatiellia bacterium
GTTTGCGGCCGCCAAGATCGGCGCGGTTCTGCTGCCGCTCAACACGAGTTACAAGAGCTCGGAGATCGATTTTGCGCTCCAGCAGTCCGACACCGCCAACCTCTTTTTGATCAACGGGTTTCGTGACACCGACTATGTGCAAACGATTTATGACCTTGTTCCGGAACTCAAAGAGCAGCCGCGCGGTGCGCTGAAATCGGCGAAATACCCTTTCCTGAAGCGGGTGTTCTTTCTTGGGCCGGAGAAGCATCGCGGCATGTTCTCGATCAACGAGCTTCTGGCGCTGTCGGCGCAGACGCCGCGTGCGGCGTACGAGGCGCGGCAAAAGGAGCTGGTTTGCCACGACGTGGTGAATATGCAGTACACCTCGGGAACGACCGGCTTTCCCAAGGGCGTGCAGCTGACACACTCGAACATCGCGAACGACGGTTATTGGATCGGCGCGTGCCAGAACCTCTCGGCGGTGGACCGCGTGTGTATTCCGGTGCCGCTCTTCCACTGCTTCGGTTGCGTGCTGGGTGTCATGGCCTGCGTCAACCATGGCTCAACCATGGTGCTGGTGGAGAAGTACGACGCGGTGCATGTCATGATGTCCATCGAAAAAGAGCGGTGTACCGCCACGTACGGCGTGCCGACCATGTACATCGCGATGCTGGACCACCCGCTCTTCAGCAAGTTCAACTTCTCCTCGCTGCGCACGGGGATCATGTCGGGCACGACCTGTCCGGTCAAGCGTATGCAGCAGTGTGTGGGCCAGATGAACATGCGCGAGGTGACGATCCCGTACGGGCTGACCGAGTCCGGCCCGGTGATGACGCAGACACGCTATTTTGAGACCAGCATCGAACGCAAGTGCACGTCGATCGGCCAGGCGCTGCCCGGCATCGAAGTGGCGATCATCAACCCCGAAACGGGCGAGATCTGCGCACTCAACGAGCCGGGCGAGATCTGCTGCCGCGGGTTCAACACCATGACGGGTTACTACAAGATGCCCGAGCAGACCGCACGGTGCATCGATGTGAACGGCTGGCTGCATTCGGGCGACATCGGGCGTATGGATGAGGAAGGGTACTATTTCATCACGGGCCGCCTGAAAGACCTGATCATCCGAGGGGGCGAGAACATCTCGCCCAAAGAGGTTGAGGATTTTCTCGGACACGTGCCGGGCGTGCAGGACGTGCAGGTCGTGGGCGTGCCCAGTAAGAAGTATGGCGAACAGCCTGCGGCGTTTATCATCCCCATGCCGGGTGCCGAGATCACGGGGCAGGATGTGGAGGACTTCTGCCGCAACAAGATCGCCTGGTTCAAGATTCCCAAGTTCATTCAGTTTGTGGACGCGTATCCGATGACCGCGAGCCAGAAGATCCAGAAGTACAAGCTGCGCGAGACGGCAGCGCAGCTCTGGCCCGACGCGTGACCGTTTTTTTGTTAACTGGTAAAGGAGTCTGAAAATGACGATGAGGTGGCTTAGCATGATGGCGGTGTGTGGAATGGTTTCGGCGGCCAGCGCCGAGCAGCAGGTGGTGAACGTGTGGCCGGACGGTAAAGTGCCGCTTAAGACGAGCGATGCCCCGGAGAAGGTGAACCCTTCCAAAGACGACATCGTCCGGCTGACGGACGTGAACGTGCCGAGCCTGACCGTTTTTCTCGCAAAAGACACCGGCAAACCGAAACCCGCCGTGATGATCTGCCCCGGCGGCGGCTACAGCATTCTCGCCTGGAATCACGAGGGAACCGAGGTCGCGGAGTGGCTCAACGGCCAAGGGATTTCCGCCTTCGTTCTCAAGTACCGCGTGCCCAAAAACAGGGACGCGGCCTTGTGCGACGCGCAGCGGGCGATGGGGCTTATCCGCTCCAAGGCGCAGACCTTCAATATCGATCCGAAACGTCTGGGCATCATGGGCTTCTCGGCTGGCGCGCATCTCTCCGTGCGTACCAGCACTAATTTCGAAAAGCGTTTTTACGAGTCGGTGGACGAGGCGGACACCCAGCCGTGCCGTCCGGATTTTGCGCTGATCATCTATCCCGCCTACCTGTTTGCGGCAGGGTACACGCTGGCACCGGAGCTTCCTGTGACGCCGCAGACGCCGCCGACGTTTCTGCTGCAGGCGGAGGACGACGGCCCGTATGTGGACAGCAGCCTGGCGTACTTCATTGCGCTCAAAGCGGCCAAGGTGCCTGTCGAGATGCACCTGTTCCCTGACGGCGGACACGGCTACGGGCTGCGTAAAAAGGGCAAGTCCACGGATGTGTGGCCTGGTCTCGCGGCTGCCTGGCTCGCACGCATCATCCAGTGACCGTCCTGCGGTCGCTCTTATTCTCACCTGACAGATGAACAGCTTTAACAACCTGAGTAAATACCCATGACTGAAGAGATCGAACGGAACCTAGGGGAACAGCCGATTACACGCCTCATGGCTGACGCGGGGCTCAAGCCGCACGACTTGGTGACGGCCTCAGCCGTTCAGATGACGCATAAAATGGTGTCGCGGGCTTGCAAAGGCAGGCGACTGACGCCGAACACGCAGGCCATTGTCCTTGCCGCGCTTAACAGCGCCGCAGGCAAGAAGTACGCGGTCACGGAACTTTTCACATATTAACAGGAGGAGAGTCAATGAAGCATTTTTCAATCATGGCGGCGTGTTGTCTGATGACGGTGTTGGCGCATGCCCAGGCAACGGTTGATTCGGTTTCCACAGTCAAACCGGCTTCCACGGGTGACCCGGTTCAACCAACATCCGCAGTTAAACCGGCTTCCACGTTGGCTGCGCCAGGCGCATTGACGGTGGAGTACATGACTGATCCGGTCGGCCTCGATACGGCTGCGCCGCGGTTGAGTTGGAAGCTAAAGGCGGCTGATGCGGATGCTAAAGATTTGTCCCAAGGGGCCTATCACGTTCTGGTGGCATCGTCGCGGGACAAGGTGAGCCGCGATGAAGGCGACCTCTGGGACAGCGGCCGTGTGGAGTCCTCCCAGTCGCTCAACGTCGTCTATGCGGGTGCGGCGTTCAGGAGTTCGCAGCGCTGCTATTGGAAGGTCCGCGTGTGGGAAGGTGCGGCGGGCTCGGCCCCCACAGCGTGGAGCGAGACCGGGCGTTGGATCACGGGGGTGATGCGTCCGCAGGAGTGGCAGGCGAAGTGGATTGGCGCGAATGCTATCACGCGTCCAGACTTTGATTTGGCTGGAGCAAAGTGGATCTGGGCGGGGGATGCCGAGAGCGTGGACAAGGCCGCCGCGGGCAACCGTTACTTCCGAAAGGTGTTCGAAGCGCCTAAGAACATCGGAGATGGGCCTGTCCTGTTGGCGCTGACCGCCGACGATGATTACGAGGTGTTTATTAACGGTGAACTCGCGACCAAGACGTGGGGACAGCTCAACGCGTGGCGCTGGATGCGCTTCGTGGATGTCGCGAAATTTGTCAAGCCCGGGCGTAATCTGATCGCGGTGGTGGTGGGCAACAGCAAGCAGGGGCCCACGGGGTTGCTGGCCGTCCTGAAGTTTGCCGATGGCGCGACCGTGCCGAGCGACGCCAGCTGGATCGTTTCCGCGCAGGCACCGAAAGGGTGGCAGACGCAGGTGGACGACTTCAGCCAGGACGCCTGGAAGGGGGCGGCCGTGGTCGGCAGTGCCGATTGTCAGCCTTGGGGTAAAATTGAGCGCCGCTCGGAGACGGTGTCGCCGGCCTTCGAAAAGACGTTTGCGGTTTCACGGGCCGTGCGCGAGGCCACGTTACACATCACGGGTGTCGGCTTTTATGAGGCGAGCCTGAACGGTGTGAAGGTCGGGCGCAAGGTGCTGGACCCCGCGCCCACGCGCTTTGACAAACGCGTTCTTTATTCTTCCTACGATGTGACGAGCCAACTGAAGCCGGGCGGTAATCGGCTGAACGTGTTGCTTGGGCATGGCTGGTATGATGTGCGCAGCGTGGCGGTGTGGAATTTCGATAACGCGCCGTGGCGCGATTTTCCGCGCCTGCTCGCGCAGCTCGAGATCGTCTATGCGGGTGGAGCCCGTGAGGTGGTGGTGTCGGATGCCACATGGCGCCAGGTCGAGAGCCCGATCGGGTTCGACTGTATACGCGAGGGCGAAGTGATTGGGAAACAGGTGCCGGGCGCTCCTGATCTGGCGAAGCAAAAGGTCATGGCCGAGGTCGTGCCCGCACCTGCGGGGAAACTGGTGGCTGAAGCGCTTCCTCCGAGTGTGGTCGCCAAGGAAGTGAGAATGGACTCGGTGCGCGAGATCAAGCCCGGCGTGTGGGTTGTCAACTTCGGACAAAACATGGCGGGGTGGGTCCGGCTGACGCTGCGGGGGCAGAAGGCCGGCGACGTGGTGACCGTGAAGTACGGAGAAAAGGTGAAGGCGGACGGGGCTCTCAGCCTGGAGGGGACGGATGCCCATTTCCGTTATCCGGCCTCGTTCCGCGTGTTGCCGGGCGGGTATTTCCAGACGGACCGTTTTGTTTGCGACGGGAGCGCCGAACAGGTTTACGAGCCGCGCTTCACCTACAACGGGTTCCAATATGTCGAGCTCAGCGGCTTGAAAGAAGCGCCGACGCCTGACACGGCGATCGCGTGCGTGGTGCATACGGACTTTACTGATGCTGGGCGTTTCCTCTGTAGCAACGAGCTGCTCAACAAGATGCAGCAGGCGATCCTGTGGTCCTACCGCAGCAATTTCGTGAACGGCTATCCAACCGATTGCCCGCACCGCGAGAAAAACGGCTGGACCGGCGACGCGCAGCTTGCAGCCGAATTAGCGATGTTCAACTTCCAGAACACGGCAGCTTATGAAAAGTGGGTCAACGACATCATCGACGAGCAGCGCCCGGACGGAAACGTGGCGGCAATCATACCGACAAGCGGCTGGGGTTACACCTGGGGCAACGGCCCCGCGTGGGACAGCGCCTTGCTGATTATCCCCTGGACGCTCTACGTGTATCAGGGCGACACGCATGTGCTGGAGAAGGCCTACCCTGCGATGCGCTTGTACGTGGACTACGTGACGTCGCGTGCCAAGGACGGAATCGCTTCACACGGCTTGAGCGACTGGACGCCAGTGAAGACCAAGACGCCGACCGAGGTCACCTCGACCGGCTACTACTATCTCGACGCGCAGATTGTGGCGCGGGCCGCCGAGTTGCTCGGCAAGGCGGATGACGCCAAGAAGTATGCGGAGTTGGCCGCCTCGATCCGCGACGCCTTCAACAAGCAGCTTTATAAGGGCGAGGGCGTCTATTCGATCGGCAGCCAGACCTCGCAGAGCTGCGCCCTGCACCAGGGCTTGGTGCCTGCGCCTGAGAGGGCCAAAGTCGAGGCCAAGCTGGCTGACATCGTGCAACAGAACAAGGCTTATCCGGACTTCGGAATCTTGGGGTCGAAGTACATCTTCCGTTCGTTGAGCGAGGCTGGCCGCAGCGATCTGGCCTATGCGATAGCGACAAAGGAGGACGGGGCTTCGTATGGTACATGGATCAAGCGCGGGGCCACGACTTTCTGGGAGGACTGGGGCGACGGCGCGTCGCGCAACCACATCATGTTCGGCGACGTGTCGGCGTGGTTCTACCAGTACCTCGGTGGCATCAGGTTGGCGGACGAAGTTTCGGCCGTCGCGGAGAAGGCCGAGCCAGGAGCCGTCGCGTTCAAAACGTTCATCATCTGTCCCGAGCCGGTGGACGGGTTGGGCTGGGTCAAAGCGGAACATGATTCACCGTACGGACTGATCCGCAGCAACTGGAACAAAGCGGACGGGGTGTTCACCTTGGAGGTTGAGATTCCTGTCAACACGACTGCAACGGTCTACCTGCCGGTGCAGCCCGACGCGAAAAACGTCACCGCTACCGTCAAGCCTGTTTCCTCGGGTCGCGATCGCATGGCCTTCAAGGTCGGCTCCGGACGCTACACCTTTGTAGCGCGCTGAGACACCACTGGTAGCAAGGGACGTTTCCCCGAAACGTCCGCCGGGGATTGGCCGCTTGCATGGACCTGCGGACGGCTCGGGGAGCCGTCCCTACCGGACGCGGCCACAACACGCCGGCAACACGGTACGCCGCAGGGACGCTACTGGTAGCAACCGTGTTCCGTTTTTTTCTTTGCGGGGGCCGGCGGCCCGCGC
>JBBRJN010000209.1:0-6103 GCA_038219365.1 Kiritimatiellia bacterium
GGGGCTCTTCCTCACGCCCGTCTGAACTGACAATCAATGGCACGTCGCAGGCGACCACCTGCAGGGCGATCCGCGTCGTGTCGCGGACCACCAGCGGCCGCGACGTGAGCGTGTGCGGACAGATCAGGCTGATCACCAGCGCGGCCGTGTCCGGCAGCAGGATCGGCCCCCCGGCAGAGAGCGAATAGGCCGTGCTTCCCGTCGGCGACGCAACAATAATGCCATCACATAGAAAACTCGCGACCGGCTTCTCATCCAGCAACAGCGCAATCTCCACCACGTGTGGAGAGGCGCCATGATTCGCCACCACATCATTGAGCGCATCGGGCAACGAAACGCGTACCGCGCCCGCGTGCAGAACCGACACCGCCAAGGCTGACCGCAAACTCACTCCGAAGCGGTCTTCGCGCAATTGCTGCAGCGCGGCACCGAACTGGTGCTCCTCCACACTGGTCAGGTATCCAAGCGAACCAATGTTCAGCCCCATCATGGGCAGGTGCTGCCCGACCAACTGATGCGCGGCGTCGAGCATGGTACCATCCCCTCCCAGCACCACCACCGCTTCCGCGCCCCGCTCCGAAAAAAGAGCCACCGGGCACTCCTTGATTGAAGGGCAGAGCGCTGCCGCGTGCGCATCAGCCCATACAGAGAAGCCCATTCCCGTCGCCAGCGAGGCCACATGCTTGACCGAATCCGCTGCACGCGCTTTTTTGAAATTCGCAATCAATCCGATGGATTTCATTTGCGCATCATTCCTTTCATAGTGAATCCATCAAGCACAACCAGTTTCATCCGTTTACCCCCCCCGTCCACGTTCAATCCAAGGAATCAAAGGCGTCTTTTCGAGCATAGCATAAGGGACAAACCCACCCGTCCGGCAGCGCGTTGAAACTGACGCCCGGCACAACATTATTCAGCGGGTCACCCTGCTCCGGGTCATAGACATATCCACAGTTGACGCAGATCATTTTCATGCGAGGAGGCCTTTCTGATAGGATTTGTTCGGAGTGTCGTTAGACTGCGAAATACTTGGCTTGCGGGTGGTGCGCGATGATCGCCGAGGTCGATTGTTCAGGGACCATCTGCATACTCTCCGTCAGCGTCACCCCGATCACTTCCGGGCGGAGCATGCTGAAAACCGGCTTGTGTGCGTCCAGGTCCGGACAGGCGGGATAGCCAAACCCGAACCGCGAGCCCTGATAGCTCTGCGTGACATAACCGGCCAGTTCAGTCGGCTCGCAGCCCGCGATCCCCAGTTCGCGCCGCATGACCGCATGCCAGTACTCGGCCAACGCGTCAGTCACTTCGACACTGAAGCCGTGCAGCATCAAATAATCGTGATACCGGTTCGCCTCATACAGCGCGTGCGTCTCCCGATCAATCTCGGCGCCGATCGACACCACAAAAAAGGCAGCAATATCGCCGCCCTCCGCAGCGGATTTAAAGTAATCGGCGATACACAGATGCGGGGCCGCAGCCTGCCTCGGGAAGCTGAACACATGCGTTGCCCCCTCGTGTTCGACATGCACCGCATCGCCCTCGCTGAAACAGCGGAAGTAGCCATACGCCACACGCGGCCTGACAAGCCGGTCCTCTACCGCACGGCGAATCAGCCCGTCATAGATTGGCTGGACGGTCTTTTGGATGAGTTGTTCGTAGTCTGCGGCCGAAAGCGAGCCCCGGCGATAGCCCCAGCGGCCCCGAAAAAGCGCCTGCA
The DNA here is from genome assembly GCA_038219365.1 of Kiritimatiellia bacterium. Taxonomy (GTDB): domain Bacteria; phylum Verrucomicrobiota; class Kiritimatiellia; order RFP12; family UBA1067; genus JAHFSX01. The sequence continues at coordinate 1,718 of JBBRJN010000209.1, forward strand.
GGTTGACGTACGGCAAGACCTGAGCAGGATCGATGGTCTCGACATACCGGACACCCAAAAAGGGCGGCACCGGCACCGCATTGTCTCGGGCGATCTCAACGTCACGGGCACCCGGCTTCATCGCCGCAGCCGTTCCGCTTGCCGTCCAGACCGTCGAAGTCAACCGACCTTCCACATGTGCGCGCACCGCCTTCAGGCCCGCGAACGCATCCGAGCAATAGACAACCGGTCCGCCGTATTGCGGCACGCAGGACTCCGCGACAAACTTCGGGGTCAACGCGGCACCTCCGAGCAAAATTGGCTGCGTGAGCCCCGCCTCGCGATACTGCGGCAGGCTGTCTTTCATGACGATGGCCGACTTGACCAGCAAGCCGCTCAGCCCGATCAGGTCCGCCCGATATTCTCGTGCCTTTTCAATGATCGTCTCGGCCGGAACCTTGATTCCCAAGTTGAACACCTTGTAACCGTTGTTGCTCAGGATGATGTCGACGAGATTTTTCCCGATGTCGTGCACGTCGCCCTGGACCGTCGCCAACACCACGCGGACCTGCCGGCTGTCCTCCCCTTTTTCCATCAGCGGCTCCAGCCACGACACGGCTTTCTTCATCACCTCCGCCGACTGCAAGACGAACGGCAACAACAGCTCGCCGCGCCCGAAGAGTTCACCCACCTGGCGCATCGCCGGCACGAGAATCTGGTTGATGATCGCCAAGGGGGGCAGCCGCTGCAGGAGCATCTCGAGATTATCCTCCAACTGCTCTTTACGCCCCTCCACGATTTGCGTCTGGACCGCCCGCTCCGCGCCATCGAAGCGAGCCTCCGCAGGCGTAGCGGAGCCCTCTTTTTTTATCGTACCCTTGAAGTGATCAATAAAACTCAGCAGCGGATCAACAGCCTGATCGGTGCGCCGGTCGTAAAGCAGATCCATGCAAAACGCACGGTCATTCGCCTGAACGCGTGCCAGAGGGATCACTTTCCCAGCATCCACAATCGCCGCGTCCAACCCCGCTTCGACTGCCTCGTGAAGAAAAACGGAGTTCAGAACCTTGCGCGATACAGGAGATAGCCCAAACGAAATGTTGCTGACCCCCAGCACGGTTCCCACACCTGGGAGAGCCGCTTTGATCGCGCGGATCGCGTCGAGTGTCTGAACGGCGGCATCGCGCAAATTCACGTCACCCGCCCCCACCGTGAAGGTCAGCGCGTCGAACAGCAGATCAGATGGCCGCAGGCCGAATTCACCCACAGCGATGTCGTAGATGCGACGTGCTGTAGCGACCTTTGCATCCGACGTCATGGCCATGCCGGTTTCACTGATCGTCAACGCCACCACCGCTGCACCGTATTTTTTAAGCAGACCGCATACGTGTCGTGCCGTGCGTCCGCCGTCTTCCAGATTGATCGAGTTGACAATGCACCGTCCAGGATAGAGCTTCAGGCACGCCTCGATCACCTCCGGCGTGGTGGAGTCGATCATCAGCGGAATCTTTACAGATCGCGCGAACAGCGTGACCAGCTCCACCATGTCGCGCATCTCGTCGCGTCCCGCATAGGCGGCGCACAGGTCAAGCACCTGCGCACCACTGGCCTCTTGCGCAAGTCCGATTTGTAGACAGCCTTGATAGTCATCTTCCAAGAGCCGATCGCGAAACAGTTTCGAGCCGTTCGCATTCGTCCGCTCGCCGATCAGAAGGGGCGGAATCTGTTGCCGGAGTTCCACCGACTGATAGAGACTGGAGAGTGATGGCTTCATACTTCGATACTCCGTTTGGCAGGAGTCACGTCACGCAAAGCTGCCGTCAGTGTGCGGATGTGCTCCGGAGTGGTGCCGCAGCAACCACCCGCCACACTCACCCCGTACTGTTCGACAAAGCGGCGCATGTGCCTCGCAAACTCCGCAGGCGAAAGCGGATAGACGGTTTGGCCGTCGACAACCTCGGGTAAACCCTGATTCGGCATGCATGAAATCCGGCCTGGCCATTGCTGCGATAAGTAGCGGATATGCGATTCCATATCAGCCGGACCCGTTGCACAATTCAGGCCCAGAGAAAACAGAGGAAAGGGTTCCAGCGTCACGGCCGCCGCCGCGCTATCGGTGCCGACCAGCATCGTGCCGGTCCTCTCGACGGTGACCGACGCCATAACCGGAACGCAGCGCGAAATGCGGTCGAACGTCTCATAGGCGGCTACCAGACTTGTCTTCAACTGCAAGAGATCCTGGCAGGTCTCGAAGACGAGCATATCCACCCCCGCGTCCAGCAGCGCACCGATTTGCTCCTGAAGCGCAACGAAAAGCGCATCGCGGCTGATGTGTCCGAGCGACGGCAACTTAGTTGTCGGGCCCACCGAACCGGCGATAAAGCGGCCCGGCAGCCCAGCCATCGCAGCACGCGCGTTAGCAACCGCCGCCGCATTGATCTCACGTACCTGATCCTCCAGTCCATACTCGGCCAGCACAACCCGCGATGCGCCAAAGGTATTGGTCGTCACGACCTGTGCGCCGGCCTCGAAGAAAGCCCGGTGCATCTCGACGATGGCCGCAGGTGCCGACAGATTAAGGTACTCGTTACACCCGTCATGGCCGTGCCACACTGATGCAGGCAAGTCAAATCCCTGCAGGGTTGTTCCGCATGCGCCATCGAAAATCAGCAGCGGGAAATCGCTCGGTAGCATCTCTCTCCTTTTCATTTCAGTACGGATACCTTTCCCACCTTGTCAGTTTCGCCCGAGTAGGTGTAAGTGAAAATTTGCGGCATCTCCATGTGAGTCAACACGGGGGGCGTGCCCTCTGCACCGGTCTGACGCGGCATGTATTGTACCGCACATGCTTTCACGGGCCGATTCAACCTGTCGGTCTCCACCACTTTGTGGCCTTTGTACGTAAAGCGCTCGGGTTTTCCTTCGCTTCGCGTGCGGTACCATCCTGTCAGGTGTCCTTGCGGATCATAGTCATAAAGGTCTTTCCAGTTTTTTTGCAAGGTCAGCACCGGATCGGCGTAGTGATGTGAGGCGTTCGTGTAGTCCACAGACAGGATTTGACCGTCATCGCGATACACGCGCTCTTCGTTCGGAAGATAATAAAACGAAACAAACGAGGGTGCCGAATAATACGAGCCCACCTTCACAAAACACCCGATATCCACACGGTGGCTCGTCATCGCTTGCGGTTTGCCGCTGGAATCCTGAAGGCGGAACGACCCGTGATAGGCCACACGGATTTCCACGCGCGAACCCGTTGCATCCAGCGGCTTGATCTCGATTTTTTTTGGATCGCCCTGTAGCACGACCCATTGATAGTTCAAATCACGCGGGTTCGTCGAAGCAGACGCCTGCAACGTCATGCGCCGTTCGCGGGCCACACCGCGCACCACCCGCGCGATACTGCACGGCGTGTCGAAAAGGCCTTCCGGACGCAGGTCGAAATAATCGACTCCCGGTTCGACCTGTGCATCGGCGATCGTCCGCAGCGCCACCAGTGGCGGGATGTCCTCCGGCTTCATCGCATGCGCCATCTCCACCATGGCCACTACATCTAAATTTTCCGCGTCGAACACCACCGGATGCGCCGCAGGCGTCAGGTAATCCTCCGGCTTTTTCACGGTCTTTTGCGTGGCGCGAAGGATCATCTGCATCGTAGGCGCCAACACCTTTTTCGTGACCAGCAGCCTTTTAGTTGCAGGCTGAAAAGCCGCCATCGTCGCCGCCATCGCCTGCATGAACGGCTGATCCGAAAATGACGACCCTTGACTGACCACGTAGTACGGCGTATTGGCGGGGAACAGATCACCCAACTCCGGGTCAAAGTCTTTGTGCTCAGGGAAAACCCAACTCTGGTTGCTGAGATAATACCGGAACGTCGCAATCGGCTGGAACGGGTCAGTCACCACCGCGCGCGGCAGGCTGCGCCAAAAAGGACCGCTCACCATCGACATCGATGAGTTGCCGATCACGGGCTGTTCGAAGAGCGTGTTGGGAAGACTCAACTGGGTGCGATGCTGACGCGCCTCAGCACTGTAGACCACGGGCGTCAGACCAGGAAAATTAGTCACCGCCAAGGGCGAGTGCCCGTCATCGCGGTTCACATACAAGTCACCGAAATTACCGGATGCCGTATCGTTGGAAAACCACCCGCGCAGGCGCTCTGCTGCGGGTCCCTGATAGGCAGCGGCATAGGCTGACATCCGCTTAATGTCGGGGTTTGTCAGTGCGAACAGGGTGACAAAACACCCCTGATCAAAATTCCACAGCGTGTCGGTCGCATTGATCTCCGCAGGTGACCCCATAAACACGGCCAACGGCTTGACCTGTACAACCCCGGAAACAGGCTGGCCTTCGAGTCTCTTGGCTTTTTCAATTAACTGCGTAAACTTGGGGTTCCCCTGCATC
>JBBRJN010000210.1:0-6097 GCA_038219365.1 Kiritimatiellia bacterium
CATGCCCGTACGGCGGGACGTCCACGCCCGGGAGCGCAGCGTACGGGCCGGACCGCCGGGGAAGTGCCATGCGAGCGGCACGCGCACGCCTGCCGCACGCCGGGCGTCCGGGGACGTGCCGCCCGTACTTTGCGGGGACCGGCCCGGACCGGCGCTCCGGTCCATGCCCGTACGGCGGGACGTCCACGCCCGGGAGCGCAGCGTACGGGTCGGACCGCCGGGGAAGTGCCATGCGAGCGGCACGCGCACGTCTGCCGCACGCCTACCGCACGCCGGGCGTCCGGGGACGTGCCGCCCGTACTTTGCGGGGACCGGCCCGGACCGGCGCTCCGGTCCATGCCCGTTTTGGCTAAAGACCTGTCCGAGAAGCCCTTATTCGACCACTGAGCCCCTCACTCTTCGACCACAACCGGCACGCCAGGCCTCACCATTTTGATCAGCTTCACGGCATTCCAGTTGGCCAATCGGAAGCACCCATGCGACTCCGCCCTCCCAATGTTCTCGGGAAGCGGCGTTCCGTGCACACCATACCCCTGCAGGGAGAGGCCCACCCAAGCAAGTCCCACCGGATTGTTGGGCCCCGGCGGGATCACCAGCTTCGAGGTCTTCGGTCCACCCGGCACGAAAAGCTGAGGATCGTAAAGATAGGTGGGATTAGGCGCGACGTTTTTCACGCTCAATTCGCCCGCTGGACGACGGCTTTTATCGCGCGCAATCGAGCAGGGAAAAAGTGCGATCATCTTTCCGTTCGCATCGAAGACCGTGATCTCCATGCGGGTCAGCGCGATGCGGATCGACCCCGCCTTTACAGAAAGTGAGGACGAGCAGTCTGGCACCACCACCTCTGTACCTGCAGGCGGGTTGGGCCACGCTAAGCCGGGGTTGAGACGTTCGATCGCCCGTTGCGAGGTGTGCCCCTTTTCTGCCAACATCTCCTGAATCGTCTCATACTTCAGCGCAGGCATTTTCGCGCGCTCCTCCCAGGCCACGGGCACGGGCGCAATATTGTTAGTGAGGTCGTTCTCAGTCACCGTGTAACGGGCCAGCACATTCGTGACTCCTCCCAGCGCCTGCAAAACCGTCGCATCCGGCACCCCCGTCGCAGGCAACCCGTTCAGTGTCTGCCACGTCACCAAGGCGATTTCCGTACGGGCACCCCACACGCCATCGACACAGTTACAGGACAGATTTTGCCGGTCGAGAAGCACCTGCAAGGCCAACGTGTCGCGACGGAAACCTGTGAGAAACGCTTTCTCTGCAACCTCCTGAGCCTGCGCCCAGATCGCTGCCACTGCAACGAAACCGCATAAAATCGTTTGTCGTTTCATTCTCTCCACGTCGTCTGCCGTCCTTTCTAATGTGGGCCAAGCCCACAACCCTCACCCCGGCCCTCTCCCAGAGGGCGAGGGAGGGGGAAACAACTTGTTTTTTATTGCCGTTGTTGGCTTGTAAGGCACTAAACCTCAGAACGCTCACTCTATCAAACAAGCAGAGTCAACTTGAGGATTTTCCCTGGAATTACTCGGTTTTTTCAGCCACCAGCGTACGTGTGGAAGGATGCGTGAAACGCCGGTTGTACTCTAACAGCGCGGGGTAGAGCTCAGGTGAAGCCTCTCCGCTGGCGCGCGTGATCGTCCGGTTGATGCAGACTTCACGGCGCGAGTCGGCCCGCTTGATGACGGTCACCGTGTAGTCCAGCGTTCCGAACCCGCACGGCAATGTCCAGTGCCTCGACTCCGGCAACAGGGGCAGATGCGCATAACCCGGTGGCAGAGTAATGCGGCATACCAGCTCTGACGTCTCGTTTACGCCGAGAAAGAGAGGATTCTCACGCGTGTCAGCCTGCAACGGAAAAAGGGCTCCGGCGACCTCCGGAATCAGCAGCGTCAAGAAGTTCCCGTCGGCCACGGCATAATTCGTCGCGGTGACCGCAAACGTACGGTAGCCGGGAAAAGCCGTGGTGTCGGTGACCAACTCAGAGGCGGCCTCGGCCGATTTGGAGAGCGCGCCGACCAGTTCGAGGTGATGTCGGCGGCGATCCTCGGGCAGCATCTCTTTATACTCTTTGCGGAAAGGTCCGGCCGCTGTTCCATAAAACCAGTTGGTGACGGTCATGCGGGCGGTTCCCTGCGCGTCCAGCTCAATGGACATGACATTTTTTCTCGTGTCGCTAAACGGTTTGGCCACGGTCAGCGTCGTGGTCTTTCCGCTTAGCGTGAGCGCCGGAGCGGCGTCGAACCGGGAAACCCCGAGTTCGTCATACTGGTCACCCTCGTTCAAATAATAGGTGACTCTTTTATGATGAACCGCAACCAGAGGGTTCCCGTAATAGCTCGGCTGCGGCACCTCGCGCAAGGGCAGGGCATAGGCTGGATACTCGGTCGTGTCAGAGGAGGCAAAGATGATTTCGGCATCAAAGCCTGCGGCGTCGAGCATTTCGGCCAGCAAGATCGCGCGGTCAGCGGGATGGCCGTACTGGTCGGCCAGCGTACGGTCAGGCGAGGAGAGGCAGTCGAGCGGCAGGTCGAGGAAGGAGGGCCCTGCGGGCCTGATTGAGCGCAGCACATCGTCACGGATGGCGAGGATGCGGGCGCGGGGGTCCTTAAGCCCTTTGACCAATGCTTTGGCGCGTTGGCGCGCGGCCGTGCCGGCGTCAGAGACCGCGTTAACGGCGCGGCTCAGACGGCGCGCGTACGTCTGCCAATCACCGAAAGAGACATACAAGGTGGGCTGGAAGAGGTGCCACGGCGGCAGTTGCCCCTCGGAGCGGAGGACCGTCTGGCGAGGCGCGTGATAGGTGAGCACCACCGACGTATCATTCGTCTCCGCCGTACACGTCACCGTGCCGGGATGAAACATCTGGAGCTTTGCCGTAAGCTTTTTCGGGAAGGTCAGGCGGTAGGTTTCGCTCTGGACCGGCTCGGTGCCGCCAAACGTATGGGCATGACTATAAAAGCACGCATTGGTCTGGGTGAACCGCGTGGTCACCGCGATCACGCTGCCGGTCTCCACACCCGGCAGGTTCACCACCAGTGTTTTGGCAGCGGGATAGCGTGGCGCCGCACCCGTCCACGCGGCATCCATGATGTTCATCTCCTTGGGCGTTACCGCGTGGACCGAGCCATTGGCGTTCGAGACCGTGGCTGAAACCAGCTCGAAGCTTTGCCACGCAGGGTTGTAGTTGAACTTCAGCTCTGCGCCCTTTTTCTTTCCCGCATAGGTCAGGATGCGCTTGGTCCAGGTCTGTGTGGAAGTCCAACTCTGCGGCGTTAAGATGCGGGTATCGGTTTCGCTTAAAAGAACCTCTTGATCGGGCGCGAGGGTCTCTTTCGCCTCGAAAAGCGGGCGGTGACGGCTGGCTGACTCGACTTCCGACAAGATCTTTTTGAGTTCGAGGTAATCTGAGGGGGTGAACTCGGGCGTCTTGAGCAGGTAACTCAGGCCCCCAGTGAGGAGGCCGTTTGTGACGGCCTGGGTCATGACGAAGCGCACGCCCGCGCGGTCGATTCGCACAGCACCGGGCAGCGCGTGCACGGCACCAAGTCCAGTTGTGAGATCCAGTTTGACCTGCTCCTCGATGCCGCAGGTGATCCCGGTTTCCAAGGTAAAGCGCCGTTCTTTGAGGCCGGTTTGTCCGATAACAAAATTCACATAGCCTACTGCTGTCCCCAGCCAGGGCACGGTCACGAGGTCTAAGCCGTCGCCGCGCACAGGGAAATCGCGCACCCGGCAGGTAAGCGCAACGGTCAGAGGCGTCTCGGTATCCTGAAGGTCGTCGGGCGAGATGACGCACTCGATGACCTCCGCCCCGGAGAGCCGACTCTTCAGCAACGCCTCGAAAAACTTGCGGCGCTGCTCCGCCTTGAGCCGCAAAAAATGCCCGCGATAGGCGTTATCGTTGATGCCCTCGAAGACGATTTTGGATTTGAGCAGCAACGCGCCGGTCTCGTCCAGCGTCCCTTCGGTGGTGATGCGTGTGAGATTCTTTTCGGCGGGGTAGACAGCGGAAACGAGCAGCGTCTCGCCGTCGGGCCGCGCAACGAGGTAGCTGCGGTTGCACAGATACGAGGGAAAGAGGTCGCGGGTATTCTCGTCGGTGGGGTCCATCAGCAGGTATCCCCCGCCGGGCTTGTCCACCGCCGTGATGGCGTGGTTGAAATAAGGAATCGGCACCTCGGGGTCCATTTTCGCGCTGGCATTGATAAGCACCGGGTAAGCGGGTATATCGGCCAGGCGCAGCATGGCCACGAGCAGTGCGGCTTTGTCGCGGCAAACACCGTAACGGTTATTGAAGGTGAGACTGACATCGTGTGGCTCATAGCCGGGCGCGGTCGCTTCGGTTGTGATTCCCATGTAGCGGATGTCCTGCGAAACAAACTTGAAGATGCGACGGATTTTTTCATCGCGCGTAGCGGCTCCCGCAACCAGTTTGTCTACGGCGGACTTCATCTCGGGCGTGGTTTTTGCAAGCGCCGGCTGGCAAAGCTCCCAATACCAACGTGAGACGGCGCGCCAGTCCTTAATCGTGCTGAGGATCAACCGTTGGACTTGCGTGTGCAACGGGGGCATGTCCGGCTCCGGGAACATGCGCGGAACATGGGTCACTTTCCATGTGTGCAGGGTCCGGCCATCAGGCTGGAGCGATACCGACGAGGCCACCGTATTCGTGACAGGCGAACGCAGGACCGTGTGCCGTATCGGCAACTCGGGCGGCGCGGAAATCGCGTACTCCAGCTTAATGATCGGCGAGTCGTATTCAAACACGGTGTAGTCACTCCACGTGTTCGGCACACGTGCCTTGGAGGTGACGCGGCAGGTGACCAGATGACAGAGGTCGCCGATTTCTAGGCCGGGCAGCGAAAAGCTCAAGACTTTATTGCTCGGATCATAAATATTGGACCCCATCTGTCCGGGCTCCGTCATGACACGGGAATAGGCATCGGTGTCGATCGGAAGGACCCGTCCGTCGGGCTTGATGATCTCCGCACGGTACACGAAAGAAGTCCCGTAATTGAGGTCAAACATCAGTTGATGGGAAGAGCCGTCGCGGCGCCCTTTTTCTGTGAGGACCTTCGAGTATTCGTCATCCCAGGCGATCGAGGTGCCGTCTTTTTCGAAGGCCTCAAGCACATGATCGTCAACCAACACGCTATCGGCGTCGGGAAAACGCGAAGCGTGAATCTCTTTCGACGCCGCAAAAACCGTTTCCCGAGTCAAAAGGAAATGCTCGGGCGGCTCAGGCGCGCAAAACGCGATAGATGCATAAATAAACAGAATAACCCGTGCCAGAAAAGCCTTCCTCATTTTCAAAATCCTCTCATTTTACCGCAGTGTCTTATTTAACCAGAAAGGCGGCTCGTACTCCAGCCCGGAGAAACCCGGAGAAACCCGGGAGATTTCAATCGCACCCGGCCTTGCCGCACCCGCCCCGCCATGCTATAGTTAAAAGCCATTTATTAACAGGACCACCACCCTTTCGGAGCATTCATGAAACTTGTTCTTGGTTGTGACCATGGCGGACTGAACATCAAAAACGCCGTCAAAGCCCTTCTCCTCACCCGTGCCGATGAGGTGACCGATCTCGGAACCTTCACCCCCGACTCGGTTGACTACACCGATTACGCCGTCGAAGCCGCGGAACTGATCATCGAGAAAAAAGCTGATTTTGCCATCCTGATCTGCACCACCGGCGTCGGCATGAGCATCGCCGCCAACCGTTTCTCCGGTGTTCGCGCCGCCCTCTGCGACTCGGTCGAGACCGCGCTGAAGATCCGTACCCACAACAACGCCAATGTGCTCGCGCTCGCAGGCACGCTTGCCCCCGAAACAGCAGTTGCGATTACCCGTGTTTTTCTCGACACGCCTTTCTCCAACGAGGCTCGCCACCAACGCCGCGTCTGCAAGCTGGAGCGCTCAGAGCGCCTTTCAGAGGTCGCCCACCTCGCCGAGGCTGACCCCGAAGTCCACGCCGCGATTCTGGGGCAAATCGCCCAAGAGAACAGCACCATCAACCTGATCGCCTCGGAGAACACCGTCACACGTGGCGTGCGGGAAGCCTCGGGAAGCGTGCTCACCAACAAGTACGCGGAAGGCTACC
>JBBRJN010000211.1:0-6083 GCA_038219365.1 Kiritimatiellia bacterium
ACCGCACCGGTCGTAACGTTGAGCAACGTCACGCGGGAAGGCGTTGATGAGCTCAAGCGGCTGTTGATGCCTGGAAAAACCTACTGTTTGGTCGGGTCTTCAGGGGTTGGCAAGAGCACGCTGATCAATCAGGTGATTGGCCGTGAGCTGCTGGAAACAAGGGATGTTAGCGAGACCGGCGAAGGGCGGCATACAACGGTCCGTCGTGAGCTGATTCCTCTCGCGGGCGGTGCGCTGGTTATCGATAATCCCGGAATGCGTGAATTTGGCGTTATCGGCACGCAAGGCGGCCTCGGGAGTGGCTATTCTGACATCACGGACCTCTCACCTGATTGTCGCTTTCGAGACTGTGGCCACGCGGGCGAGCCAGGCTGTGCGGTGCTTGAGGCCGTGCAGTCGGGTGATATCAGCCGAGAGCACTATGAAAATTACCGGAAACTCAGGGAAGAGTCTGCGTTTAACCAGATGTCCTATGCTGAAAAAGGCAAGAAGGGGCGGAGTTCCAGCCGATCTAGTAAGTCGGCAAAAAAAGGACTTAAAGTTAACGGACGGCTCGCGTAGTTGATGCCAAAATTGTCCAATCGCCAAATTTGATATGGAACCGCCGGAACCGCTGAACCGCTGGATTTGAGGCGATTGACAACGACGGTTAAATCTGAAATGATATAAATGTCGAAATTTTTTCCGCTTTTTGTTTGGTCGATATGCTCCGACGAAAAAATCGGAAAACAAATCTGAAAAAGGAGTGCGTTAGTCATGTTCAAGCGGTGTCTTGGCGCTGGTTTTGCCGGTCTGTGTATGGCCGGGTTTGCCCATGCCCAAAGCGTGGGTGTTGCCGGTTCTGTCGTGAATGGTACGCCAGGCGTCTGGTGGATTGCTCCCGTCGGCGCGGTGTTGGCGTTGGTGATGGCGTTGGTGTTTTATAAGATGATGATCAAGGCCAACCCTGGCAATGCCCGCATGGTCGAGATCGCCGGTTACGTCCGCGAGGGCGCGATGGCTTATCTTCGCCAGCAGTATACCCGCGTGGGTATCGTTTTTGCGCTTCTGGTTGTGGTTTTCGCTGTTCTGGCCCTGATGGGCGTCCAGAACCCGTTTGTGCCGGTGGCCTTTCTTACGGGCGGGTTCTTCTCCGGACTCTGCGGTTACTTGGGCATGAAAACGGCGACGCAGGCCTCTTCACGCACGGCGCAGGGTGCCAGCGAAAGTCTAAACCGCGGCCTTCAGGTGGCGTTCCGTTCCGGTGCCGTCATGGGGCTGGTTGTGGTCGGTTTCGGTCTGCTTGACATCTCGATTTGGTACCTCATCCTTGACCGTCTGGTCTACACGGCGGGCCACATGCAAACCGGCTTTGGGCACATCACGGGCGACATCTGGCTGGTTCACGCTGGCATGGATCCCGCGACCAAGCTGATTGAGATCACGACCACCATGCTGACCTTCGGCATGGGTGCGTCCACGCAGGCGCTCTTTGCCCGCGTCGGCGGCGGCATCTACACCAAGGCCGCTGACGTGGGCGCGGATCTGGTCGGCAAGGTCGAGTCCGGCATTCCCGAGGACGATCCCCGCAACCCCGCGACGATCGCGGATAACGTGGGCGACAACGTCGGCGACGTGGCGGGCATGGGCGCTGATCTTTACGAATCGTATTGCGGGGCGATCCTTTCGACGGCGGCGCTGGGCGCTTGCTTGCCCATCGTGGCCGGTACTTTTTGTGGCGTCAACGCGGTCATCGCGCCGATGATCATCTCCGGCATCGGCATCGTCCTCTCCGTGGCCGGCATGTTTGCGGTCCGCTGTAACGACGACAAGGCGAGCATGATGACCCTGCTCAAGGCGCTGCGCCTCGGCACGTGGGGCAGCTCGGCGCTGATCGTTGTCGCAGCAGCCGTGCTTGCGGCGACCGGCATCATCACGTGGGGCATTTGCGGCGCGGTGATTGCGGGCCTGATGGCGGGCGTGATCATCGGCTATTCGACCGAATATTATACCTCGGATGAGTACGCTCCAACCAAGAGCGTTGCCAAACAGGCAACCATGGGCGCGGCCACGGTCATTATCGACGGCCTGGCCGTCGGCATGATGTCCTCGCTCATTCCGGTGCTCGTGGTTGTGCTCGCGATTCTCTTCGCGTTCGGCTTGACGGGCGGGTTTCATGACACGATGGCGGGGCTTTACGGCATCGCCTTCGCGGCCGTCGGAATGCTCGCCACGCTCGGCATCACACTGGCGACGGACGCCTATGGCCCGATCGCAGACAACGCTGGCGGCAACGCCGAGATGTCGCAGCTGCCGCCGCATGTCCGTGAGCGCACTGACAACCTCGACATGCTGGGCAACACCACCGCCGCCACAGGCAAGGGCTTCGCGATCGCATCTGCCGCGCTCACCGCCATGGCGCTGTTGGCCGCCGAGGTCCAGGAGGTTGACGTCTGGATCCGCAAACTCGCGGCCAAGGGTGATGTTGTTTTTGACCTCAACGCCTACACCGCGGCTGCCGACAAGTTCCGCTTCTTCGTGAACTACCTCGACCTGACCATCATGAACCCGTTCATGCTGTGCGGCATGTTCCTCGGCGCGATGATGGCTTTCATCTTTTGCGCCATGACCATGAAGGCCGTGGGACGCGCGGCCGGCGCCATGGTGGAGGAAGTCCGCCGCCAGTTCAAGGCAAAGCCGGGCATCATGAAGGGCACGGAAAAGCCCGACTACGCGCGTTGCGTGGCGATCTCGACCCAGGGCGCGCAGCGCGAGATGCTGCTGCCGGCGCTGCTGGCGATCTTTGTGCCGGTGGCCACGGGCCTCGTTCTGGGCGTCGCAGGCATCATGGGCTTGCTTGCCGGTGGCCTGACCGCCGGGTTCTCGCTGGCCTGCATGTTGAATAACGCGGGCGGCGCGTGGGATAATGCCAAGAAGCACATCGAGAAGGGCAACTACGGCGGCAAGCGCCTGCCGGACGGCAGCAAGAACCCCGTGCACAGCGCGGCGGTCACCGGCGACACGGTGGGCGATCCCTGCAAGGACACCTGCGGCCCGTCGCTGAACATTCTGATCAAGCTGATGAGCATGGTCGCGATCGTGTTCACGCCGGTTATCCTCAAGTTCTCGCCCATGATCCAGCATTTGCTCGGTCTCGTCACGAAGTAAGACGAGCGCAGTCAGCGAAACGTCCGCCTGCCGAAAAGGGTCCTGCCGTGTTCTCCTAACGCGCACGACCTTGTTCAGCAGGCGGATTTTTTTTGTCGAGACAGCGCCTGCATGGGCAAGGTGTTCGGTCGAAGAAGAGCAGAATATAAAATTGCGAATTGTAAAATTGAAGCTTCTAAAAGGGTGATTGACGACGGGGTCCAAAATAAATTATACTGCGTCGGCATATTCGTTTTGGATGTCTCGCTTCTGTCGTTTAGTACGGTTTAATACCGGACATCGAAAAGCTACTGACAGGCGCGAACGGATTCCGACATCGGACGAGGGTTGTTACCAGTAATTGCACAGGCTGCCATGGCGAGTGACAAACAGGATGCCCTTCAAGAGTTCATTAACCATCACGTGATGCGTCACGCAGGTTCGGTGGACTCGTGGAATGTGCCCTTCTTTCATGTCAATGTCCTCGACTGTTTTCATTACGATTCCGTGATGTTGTTTTTCGTGGTTGTGCTGTTGATCGTGCTGGCCGCCAGCGTGCGCCGCGCATACGGGAGAAACCCGTTTCCCAAGGGGCTTGCCTCTGTTGTCGAGGCCTACGTGCTTTTCATACGCGACGAAATCGTTTATGAGAACCTCGGCGAGAAGGAAGGGCGTCGCTTCGTCTCGTTTTTCTGCACGCTTTTCCTTTTCATCCTCACCGCGAACGTTCTCGGCTTATTTCCGCTGTTCAGCACGGCCACGGGCAATATCAGCGTGACGGCCGGGCTGGCAACGATTTTCATGGTGCTGTCGCTCGGCTCGGTTATCAAGCTGCGAGGCTTTCATGGACTGAAGGCCGCTTTTGTGCCGGCCGGCATCCCCGGAGGGCTGGTCGGCCCCATGCTGGTGATGGAGGTTGTCAGCTTTTTTTCCCGCGTGTTTGCGCTGTGCGTGCGGTTGTTTGCGAACATGCTGGCCGGGCACATGGTGATCTATTCGATGGTGGGGATGATGGCCGTTTTCGGATGGATGGCCTTCCCTGCGCTGCTCATGGCGATTGCGATGTATTTTTTCGAATTGTTTGTGGCGCTTTTGCAAGCGTATATTTTTACGCTGCTCTCGGCGATTTTTATGAACATGATGGTAAATCCGGAACATTGAACGGAAAGAAACGAGGTGCGAGATGATGGTTCCTATGGCGATGAGTGCGGCGGCGATCGGTGCTGGCTTGGTCCTGGTTGGTGCGGGGCTGGGCATCGGGCTTTTGTGGGCAGTGGGCTTGCAGAGCATGGCGCGGCAGCCTGAGATGCAATCCAAGCTTCAGGCGACCATGCTGATCGGTGCGGCGCTGATCGAAGGCATCGCGCTTTTCGCGTTGGTGATCTGCCTGATGACGAAATGATAGGCGTCTGACGGCGGGCGTCCGTGTCGGAGGCGTCGCAGGCGGGGAGGGCGTTATGCCTGAAGTCGAAACAACTGCACACACGGTGTCTGTTCCGGGTGTCCCGGCGGTGATCCAGCGGCTGCCGACCGAGGTGATGCAGGTGTCGGAAACGATGATCCTGCTCACGTGGGCTGTGTTCGCCATTGCGGCGATCTGCCTGCACAAGATGCTGTGGAAGCCGATCTTGCGTGCGGTCGAAGGACGGGAGAAGTCGATCAGTGATGCGCTAGACGGCGCGGAGCGTGGCCGTAAGGAACTGGCTGCGTCCGAGCTCCGCGGTCGCCAGGTGGCCGAGCAGGCCTCAGAGGAGGCTCGTCTCATTGGCGAGCAGTCCGCACGCGATGCTGCTGCGGCGGTTTCCAAGGCTGATCAGGAGGCCAAGGCGGCCGCGCAGCGCCGGTACGCGGACGCGGAGCGTGAAATCGCGGCCGCGCAGAGGCAGGCGTCGGAAGCCGTGCGCCGTGACGCGGCTTCGTATATGGGCGAGACCGTCGAACGGCTGTTGCGCGGGCACATGACAGAAGAGCAGAAACGTGCGTATCAGGTCGAGATCCTGAACGGGGTGACGTTATGATCGGGGAGGGCGTCTATGCGCGGGCCTATGCGCGGGCACTGCTCGAATCAATGGTGACGCGAGACGAGATGGAGAACGTCACGCAGGACATACTGGCCTTGGAGAGGCAGTGGCATGGTTCACCTGAGCTGCGCCAATTCTGTACGCGTCATCTGCCGGGCAGCCCGCGCAATCAAGCTGAACGTGTCGGTCAGGTGTGGGGCCACACGTTTACGCCGAAGGTGCTCCTCTTTTTAAAGCTGCTGACCCAGTGGGGGCACTTACGGCTGATCCCGCTGATCACTGAGCAGTTCCAGGTGCTGGCGGACCGTGCACAGGGGTGTCACAGCGTGCTGGCGACGTTCGCGTGCGAGCCCTTGCCTGCCGAGGTCGAGCGTGTGCGACAGCTGGTTGCCGAGGCTTATGGCCCGGTCATCAAACTTGCGATCAAAGTAGACCCCACGTTGCTTGCGGGCGTGCGTATCCGTATCAACGACAAGCAGGTGGATGCGAGTTTGTCTGGACGCATCGACCGGCTCAAGAACGGACTCAAGAAACCGATGCAGCTCGACGCGGTTGCGAGCTGAGCGTTGCAGAAAGTCGCTATGAATATTCAATTGAAGCCTGATGAGATTTCCGCGCTGTTGCGCCGCCAGATGCAGATGGCCGATCGCGCCGTGGACATCGCGGAATTCGGCACGGTGCTGAGCGTGGGCGATGGTATCGCCCGTGTGGACGGCCTGTCCAACGTGATGTACAACGAGTTGGTCGAGACTGAGGACGGCGTGGCCGGTCTCGCGCTGAATCTGGAAGAGGATTCGGTCGGTGTCGCGGTGCTTGACGATGTGACGCGTGTGCGCGAGGGTGACCAGTTCCGCCGCACCAAGCGCGTGGTCTCCGTGCCGGTGGGCGAGGCGCTGATCGGCCGCGTGGTGGACGCCTTGGGCCGTCCGCTGGACG
>JBBRJN010000212.1:0-6064 GCA_038219365.1 Kiritimatiellia bacterium
CGCATGCACCTTAAGACCGGTGCACCGATCCTTGCCGGCGCTTTCGTGCGCGACGGCCTCTTCCACTACCGGATGGTCACGGCAGACCCAATCCGCTTCACGGCCACAGGGAATAAGAAAAAAGACCTCGCAGACCTCACGGCGGAGATCAACCGGCGTATCGAAACCGTCATCCGCCGTTATCCCGAGCAGTACCTTTGGGCACATGAGCGCTGGCGGAAATAAGAACGGCGGATAAAAGCTTTCGCTTCTACCCGCCGCCAGGGAGGACATATATTATTTAGTGTAACCGTACAGGGGGGAACCTGTATCCGCGATCACGGGGGAGGCGTCGCGGTAGGCTACACGCTCAAGAACCTGGGGGAGGTTGCTTGAACAGGGTGTATATTAGTCTAAGCACCCCGCATTGTCAATAGGGTCAGTGAACCTTTTTTTAATCCCGCATTTCCCCAACAAAAACAGCCTTTTTGCCCCCTGACGCACAGCCTCTATACTCCGCTTTCATGCTGCATACTGCTGTATCTAAATCAGGTTTTTTAAACCTTCGGGTTTTGCTTGACGCACCAACGACGATTATTCATAATAAGCCAGCATCTAAGGTAACAAGGAACAAAGTCATGAAAATCAAAGCAAAAGCTCCCGTAAAAAAGATCGAAGTCGCAAAACCTGTTGTTAAAGCCCCTGTTGTTAAAGCCCTTGCTGTTAAAGCCCCCGCTGTTACAGTCCCCGCTGTTAAACCCAGCGCAAAAAAAGTCGCGCCAAAGACTCAGCGCACCGTTTTCAGCGTCCGCGCGGAAGTCGGCAGCAAGGTCTTTGTCGCCGGCAGTTTCAACAACTGGGACCCGACCACTAAAGAGCTGGTTGACAAAAACCGTGACGGCAACTATACCGTCGCGCTCTCGCTGGCCCCCGGTGCCCATCAGTACAAGTTTGTGATCGACGGCACCTGGTGCGCCGATCCCGAGTGCGCCGACTGGATTCAGAACGAACACGGCACGCTTAACAGCGTCAAGCACGTCAACTGATTCTGGACCGTCTGCTCCAACTTGGAGGAGTTATGCCCCCTCCCCGTCCGCGTTTAGCCGTAACCCTCGGCGACTGTTCCGGGATCGGACCGGAACTCGTGCTTCAAGCACTGGCCTCGCCTGCGTTGGCAGCGATCTGCCAACTGCTGGTTTACGGTAACCGAACGTTGCTCACACGCGTCGCAGTCGCCGCGGGAACCCGGTTCCCCGCGTCACTCCTCGTGCGCACTCACGAGGATGTGGCAGCAGGAACCCTGCCTTCCGACCGCCACATTCTCATCGACTATCCGTTCGCCGATGCGGCCACTCTCGCCCCCGGAATTGTCCAACCCGTCTGTGGCGCACGCGCCTACGACTGGATCTGCGCCGCCGCGCATGACGTTCTGGCTGGCCGCGCCCATGCGCTTGTGACCGCACCCATCAACAAACAGGCGCTTCACGAGGCGGGCATCAACTTCCCGGGCCACACCGAGATACTCGCCCACCTCACCGGCACGCCCAACCCGTGCATGGCGTTCTACTCGCCCGGCCTCTTCATCAGCCTCGCCACCATCCATGAAGCGCTCTCCGACGTGCCCCGCCTGCTCACGTCCGAATCCCTCCTGCGGACGATCCGCCTGACCCACGCGGCCTGCCAGGGTTACGGCATCGCAACCCCGCTCCTCGGCGTGCTCGCGCTCAACCCCCATGCCGGAGAAAACGGACTCTTCGGCCATGAAGAGCAGACCGCGATTCTCCCCGCCATTGAAAAAGCCAGGTCCGAAGGCATCCGCGCCTCTGGACCTCTCGTTCCCGACACCGCCTTCACCTGGCTACACGCCCGCACCGGCGCAGCCCCTTTCGACGCCTACATCGCCATGTATCACGACCAAGGATTGATTCCCTTTAAAATGGCCGCCTTCGACACCGGCGTCAATGTCACGCTCGGACTCCCCCTTATCCGCACCTCGCCGGACCACGGGACCGCGTTCGATATCGCCTGGCAAGGCAAAGCGTCGCCCTCCAGCCTCTTCAGCGCCATCAGCCTAGCCGCCCGGATGTCGCACAATCCCGTGTAGCGCCTCTCCTGCGACGGACTGAACGTTTTTTTACGACATAAGTGTCGTATATTACAATTGTGTGCGACATTATTGTTCCATGCTACAAACTTGCATGTTCTCCGCACTCGAACACAAAGTGAAAATAAGGCTTATTTTTGCAGAAACTTATGGCACGATTGATGCTTTTCACCTATGAAACACGTCAAGCCGACGTAAGTGTAGTTACATCCTTGGTTAGGAGACAAAAATGAGCTATGTAAAGAACGTCCTCGAGAACGTACGCAAGCGCAACGCGAACGAACCCGAATTTCTGCAAGCTGTCGCGGAAGTCCTCGAATCGCTCGAGCCCGTGGTGAAAGCCCGCCCGGTATTCGAGAAAGAACGTATCCTCGACCGGATTGTCGAACCTGAACGCATGATCGTCTTCCGCGTCCCGTGGGAGGATGACAAAGGTGTATTCCAGGTGAACCGTGGCTTTCGTGTCGAGTTCAGCAGTGCCATCGGCCCCTACAAAGGCGGTCTGCGCCTGCACCCCTCGGTTAACCAGAGCATCCTGAAGTTCCTCGGTTTCGAGCAGCTCTTCAAGAATGCCCTCACCACCCTGCCCATGGGCGGAGGTAAAGGCGGTTCGGACTTCGACCCAAAGGGCAAGTCAGACCGTGAAGTCATGCATTTCTGCCAATCGTTCATGAGCGAGCTCTTCCGCCACATCGGGCCTGATACCGACGTTCCGGCGGGCGATATCGGCGTGGGCGGTCGCGAAATCGGCTTTATGTTCGGCCAGTATAAGCGCCTGCGCAACGAATTCACCGGCGTGCTGACCGGCAAGGGCCTCACCTGGGGCGGTTCGCTGATCCGCCCGGAAGCCACCGGCTACGGCGCGGTCTTCTTTGCTCAGGAGATGCTGAAGAAACGTCACGAGAGCTTCTCCGGAAAAATCTGTGCGGTTTCCGGTTCGGGCAACGTCGCCCAGTACACGATCGAGAAGCTGAACCAGCTCGGTGCCAAGTGCGTCACCCTCTCCGACTCCGCCGGCACAATCTATGACTCCGCCGGCATTGACGCCGAGAAACTGGCTTTCGCCATGGACCTCAAGAATGTCAAGCGCGGGCGCATCAAGGAATACGCCGACAAGTTCGGCTGCAAGTACTTCGAAGGCCAGCGTCCGTGGGGTATCAAGTGCGATTGCGCATTTCCCTCTGCAACGCAGAACGAGATCAGCAAGGAGGACGCCGCCAGCCTGCTCAAGAATGGGTGTACGCTGGTGGCCGAAGGAGCCAACATGCCGAGCACGCCGGAAGCCATCGAGCAGTTCCTGGCCGCTAAGATCATGTACGCTCCGGGCAAGGCCGCCAATGCCGGCGGCGTGGCGACCTCGGGCCTGGAGATGAGCCAAAACTCGATGCGCTACTCCTGGACACGTGAGGAAGTCGAAGATCGTCTGCATAAAATCATGATCGACATCCACGAACAGTGCTGGAATCGCGCCGAAGAGTTCGGACACAAGGGCAACTACGTCATGGGCGCGAATATCAGCGGCTTCATGAAGGTCGCCACCGCGATGCTGGAGCAAGGTCTAGTGTAAGCTTCGTTTCGTTCCTTAAATACAGAAGCGGTTCAGGTGTTCGCCTGAACCGCTTTTTTTTCACACCGCGTGCCGCGACCTACTCCACTTTTTCCATGTAGAGCGGCTCGTTCTTACTGTTCTTGCCTTTGAGCGACCAGACCGTCTTGCCGTCGCGCGTATCTTTCTGCGGCGGCAAATCATACGTGTCGATAAAAATCGTGCTATCGACGAGCAGCTTGCCGTTTTCCGTACGCCATTTGCCCGACCATTTGAAATTCGCGACCACCGCCGAAAAGGTGTTGTTGTTCTCCAGCGTCAGCACCGCACTGTCGTGCCTCCGCCATTTGCCGGGAATTGCGTCGCCCGACTTTTTGGACAAGGATTGCAACGCGGAATGCTCAGTCTCGGCAGCCAATGCCTTGATCGTTTCATTGATCTTCGTGGCGACCTCTAAATGTCCTGACCTCGTTTCAGAACTCATGACCGACGTCAGTTCTCCGATCGCTTTCTTCTTTGCCTGTAACACCGAAGCCTCCATACGCGCTAAGGACTGCTTGGCCGCCGTCGGCAGTTCAGCCTCTTTCTGTGCGCTGGCGATTCCAACCAGAAACACCGCGACATAACATGACACGCACCGCTTCATAACATACTCCTTTTGATTAGCTATACACTTCAGCTCTCCGGATCGTTACAAAAAATCGGCGCTCGCCTACTCTTTCACAACAATCCGCGTGAAGGACGCTGGTGGCGCTTCGCACAGGACCACCTGTGTCAAAGCCGCCCCGGCCCGCTGCTTTCGGTAAACCGGCAGGGTCTGCGCCGCACGCCGTGTCGTGATGTCAGCCGCCATCTGCTCAGATACCCAAAACCCGAAATGCCGCCTCAACTCCGTCAGGTCAAGCCGCACCGTACGCGCCTCCGGGCCCGAGTTATAGACGAAAACCACCAGTGCCGAAAGATCCTCGGTCCAAGCCGCATGCACTTGCAGAGGCTCATCAGCTTTTTGATGAATCCCTTCTGTAACCAACGGTGTTTTTGCGGGAAACCGGTTGAACAGAGCCATCAGCAACCCCTCCTCCGTCAGCATGTATTTCGCATAGGGAACTCGATACAAAACCTGTTCGGGTGAAAGAGACGTACAGAGATCTCCACCCGCGCCCAGCCGCAACTGCCCCAGTGCTGCGCAGGCCATGCCCAACGTCGCATACCACTTGCCGTAATAGACGCGCTCCACCTCATCCTTTTCAGCAAGCCGCCGCATAACCTGCGCCACATACCGGTCGTGAACCACAGCCAGTGCCTCACGCGCAACACCGACCTCGATTTCCGCATCCTCCGCTTTCATCGCGGCCGCGTAAGCCCGGCACACCGCCGCATCCGGCACACCGACCTCCGCCGTCGTTAGCTCCCATCGCTTGACATCGAGCGCAGCCGCATGCCCGTGCCGCGCGCGCAAGGCCGCCATCGGATGGCCGTTCGTCGCGTTGCAATAGGCGACCCAATCGGCCGCCAGCCGGATGCCTGCCTCAAGGTCCGGCACGTCCGTCCTCCCCGGCTGAAAAACCGTCACGCGCAAGAGCGGTTGGGCACCCACCAGACGGCAGAACCCGATAAACTCAACGGTTCCGAAAGCATGTCCGTCTTCAGGCCGCGCCATGGGCGAGACCGCCCGCCGCAGACCCAGCGGACCCACGCCGTCATACCAGTTGTAAAACCCCACACCCCGCTGCACGGGCCAGCGCAAGACACCCGGCCCGATGGCACGTAACGCCTCCAATGATTGACTGTCCCACCCCGCCTCCGCATCGTCCGGCACCAGCGAAAAACCGGCTAACGCCATTTCGCTGCCAGCCGAAAGCTGAAACGTACACCGGAACGCGTCGTCCACCCGAGGGGTTACCGTAAAGGACTTGTCAACAAACCCGTCCCCTTTAACCGACACCGACTTTTCGATAACGTCTTTCCCGTCGCCGCCGACAGGCGCGAAGGCGAACCGCAGCTGACTGCTCCCTTTTATGCGGCGGCAACGCACGCGCACGGTGTGTCCCACACCTTTACGCAAGACCGCAGAAGTCAAGGTGACTCCTCGCGGGCAATCCTCCTCATTCGCCACCTCAAAATACGTGAATCCCGTATTCGGGTCGGTCACCCGCTTGGCGGTCGCGCGTCCCCCCGCCTCCAGGTTTGCCTCGGTCAGGCACTCGGCACGCAGAGGATTTCCAGGCCCCTCCAGAAATCCCGTCTGAAACCCCAGGCGAAACGCTCCGTTATTCGTGGCCACCGCCTGCGGCAACACCCGTACCGTCACCCTTTCATCATCAGCCCATGCGGTCAAAAACCCGACTGCCGACGCCAGCAGGATGATCCCTATTTTCATTTTTCGTCTTCCCCAAATCGCCACACGCGCCGTGCGTCAAGCACCCGACCGTCCG
>JBBRJN010000213.1:0-6062 GCA_038219365.1 Kiritimatiellia bacterium
ATCTCGCCACCCATGTCTGCCGCGCCTTGGGGCAAACCACACCCGATCTTTTTTTCGCTGAAGCGCGCGACGAGGTTCAAATCGCGTATTCGAGCCATGACAAGGTCAAACGCGTGTTCGGCGACTTGATCAAAAACGTTCCGCTCGACGTCGGCATTGACAAGATGGCCGCGTGGGTGAAGCGCAATCCGATTCGCTCAGGGCAGCGCTTTAAAAACATCGAGGTCGCAAAAAACATGCCCCCGGTTTGGCTGACGCTCGCCGACTGAAACAGGCGGGCAACCCTGCTCAGCTCAGATATGGCGCGAGGCTCTCCAGCGCCTCCGTGATCGCGATGTGGTCGTAAAACGGTAGGCATTCCCGCGTGTTCACCGCAGGCGGCTCGCCGTCGGGGTAAAAGGTTTTATCGTAGACCACACGCGACCACGGCCCGAACGGCGCGGAGCGCACCCAGTTGGTGGCACCGAAAAGGCCGATCGTCGGAGTCTTCATCGCCGCCGAAATATGCATGGCGGCCGAGTCGGTCGAGACCGTGAGATACGCGCCCGCCAACAGCCGCTTGAGTTCTAGGATCGACGTCTGCCCCGCACGGTTCTCGACGCGGCCCGCAAGCCGCCCCGCGATGCCTGCCACATACCCGCGCTCGTCTGCCGAACCGGTCAGTACAAACGGCAGGCCGAAGCGGTCATACAGCAGTGCGCTGATCTCACGCCACTTTGTGTCGGGCAGCCGTTTGGACAGCCATGTGGGCGAACTGCCCATGTTGAGCACGATGTAGTCGCGGGGCTTGGAAACGAACGTCACATCCAGCGGCCCCATCAGCTCCGACGGCGCGATGATCTTCTGCCAAGACTCCACGGCAGAGTAGACATGCGCCTTGAATTGCCGGTCATAGACCCGACCCGCGCCGGCAAAATACGTGATCAAACGACTGCGGTCGTTGCTCTGCAGGTCGATCAACACGTCGAGGCGTTCGCGGCGGAGCGCACGGATGAAGCGAAGCCAGGCCGTCACCGATTTATTCTCCTGCACCACAAACGAGTCGAATTCGTCGCTCAGGAGCGCACGCCCCACCGGCATGGTAAGGATCACGGGCTTGACTTTCAGGGCCCGGATGAACGGCAGCGCCAAGGCCAGATCGCCCAGCGCACTGAATCTAAGGACACCGATCTTCATTTAAGTTGAATCGTTCTTGTCAGATAAACGGCGGGTAGCATACACTCTCGGGGTGTTTTTGTCACTGAAATGAGGGTGCGAGAGACCGACTGATGAGAGTATACCTGCGAGATCCACAGGCGTTTTTCACATGGCTGGATGATAACCGGTTGCGGTATGCCGTATTGCGGGGCTACCGGAATATGGGCGAGCACCCCCAGCTTGGCGGTAAAGACGACATCGATATCCTTGTCGAAGACCGCGCTGTCGAAGCCGTTGTCCGCCACTGCCGCGGCGTCACGAAACGGGGCGGTCTCAAGTGTGACGTCTACAGCGCGTCCGCCGGCCTCGGCGCGGATTTCGTCGGCGGCGCTTATTTTCCCCACCCGCTGGCCTGCTCCATTCTGGAAAACCGCGTGCGCTGGCAGGACGCCTTCTACGTGCCGTGCGACCGCGACCTGTATGATTCGATGCTCTTTCACCTCGCCTATCAGAAAGCCGAGGCGTGCAAGGCCGACGCGACCGAACCCCTCGCATTCCGCGCCTACAAGCGTTACGCTTTCGTCAAGGAGCTCGCGCAACGGCTCGGCCAGCCCTTTGACCTCTCGCTGCTCGACATGCACCGCCTGCTGAAAGAACGGGGCTACGGTATCGACCAGCCGCGTTTGGCGCGTTACCTCCAGAACCAGTTCAAACAGCTCATCAAAAGCCGCTTTTACGCCCTGCTGCTCACTCAAGAAAACCCCGGAGAACTGAATCTTTTTGTGCTGCGAGCCAAAGCCGTTCGACGCGGTTTCCGGCAGGCCATGCTCGACGAGATCGCCAAACATTACACCGTCCTCGCCGTGCGGGACATCCCGTGGCTGACGCGACTCACGAAGGCGAAATACATGCGCGGCAACAAGTGGCGCTGGGGCGGCTGGCCTGTGGTCGCCATCGCGGTCTTCGACCCCGAACCCCTGTGGCGAACCCCGTCCGAGTGCGCCCAAGAGCACCCCTTGGTCTTCAACAGCCGACAGTTTTTCAAGCGCGAGTTGCGCGACCGGATCGTGCGCGACGGACGGCTCTACCACAAGGACAACGCGCTGCACTCCACCGACAATGAGGCCGAGGCTGTAGGCCATCTCGACCTGTTTTTCACGCCGGACGAGGAGTCCGCCCTCTATGCGCAGGTCGCTGAACTCCGAAAGCCCTTAACGCCTAACGCCGGCAAAGCCCGCAAAAACGCTCAACATCCAAGTCGGGAACACGGCCTGCTGCCGTGACGCGTCCGGTAGGGACGGATCCCCGAAACGTCCGCAGGGCAATGAAGCTGCTTGGACCGGCGGACGGCTCGGGGATCCGTCCCTACCGGACGCGGCCACACTGACTGGGCTACTGCAAGATCGGCGGGACGATTTTACCCTCGGCCTGCGCCAGCAAATCCTGCTCGTGGCCGTGGAAGAGCCCGTTGGAGTCCATCCAGATCACGAGACGCCGCAGCTCGTCGGCGGTGAGATTGACGTCGTGGTGGCCCGCTGTGAGCATCGCATAGAGCTTCGAGCCTTTCGCGCCGAACTGGCCCGGAATCGTGTAGGGCTCAACCCAGTCGGCCGCGTCATAGAACTTCACATACGGCCGCAGGCTGGTGAACGAGGTGAACCAGAAATCCTTGTTCTTGGCGAAGTCCCCGCGCCGCAGGTCCGGGGCCTTGGGCTTACGCTGCTCGCCGTGGCAGGTCATGCACTTGGCGTCGAGCACCGGCTGCACGAGCCGTGCGAAGTGGAACGGGTTGGTTCCCTCCATCTCCGGCGCGATCTTGGACGGCGCACGCTTCATGGCGAGGGGAGAAGCCTTGGGCGGCGTGCGGGCGGACCCGACGCGCTGGTCGTGGCAGCCGTTGCACATCAGCGTCTCGCCCGGCGCGGTGTAGGACACGCTGCGCATGCCCTGCACGGCGCAGCCGTTCTCGTCAAGCGCGTGGAACAGCACCGGCACATTCACCGGCTGCTCCCAAAACGCACTGCCGTCCGCCTCCACCGGCACGGTGCCAAGCACGAGTTTCGCGCCTTTCTGACTCCCCATGCCGATACGTGGATGATCGGCCTGCGGCGTGGTTTTGGGCAACACCTGCCAGATGCGCAACGCGGTGATCTTGGTGCCTTCAGGGAAGGGGCGGCGCGTATTGTAGACGTTGATCAGGCCGACCTTGGCGGTTTTGGGCAACTGCTCCGCCGGGATCGGCACGGGCTTCTCACCGTTGGCCAGCCGCGGACGTCCGACAAGGGTGGCGTGCGCCAGCACAGGCGGCCGCGTGCGCGGATGCAGCGGCATGGGGTCAAGGCACGAGATTTGCGGGTTCGCATAGATCGGGATCTTGTTGCCGAACACGTCCATCAGCGTGATGGCATAGCGCCGCTTGGCCGTGTCGATGCTGCCATACTGCGCGTTGGCATCGCCGTCGTAAACACAGAGGTAGTACTTTTCGCTCAGGGGCCAAGGCGCTGCGTAGGCGCCCGAGGCCTTGTCGATGTAGAACTCCGCTTCGGGAAAGAGCTGGTCGGGTGTCACGCGTTTGACCTGAGCCATGGCGTCATCGTCGGCCACGGTCGGGTCGATCATAAGCACCGAGCCGCGGGCTTCGGTGTGGTGTCCCGCCGCGATCGCCACGTACTTCGGCGAGCCCGGTATGGCGCGCACGTTCATCTGCATCATGGGTGCGGTACGCAGCGAGGCGTGCGTGTTGCCGTTGATGGTGCGCGCGTCGCGGCCATCCGGATAGGTGGTCCAGGCGTGGTGCGCCTGATTGAAGCCGCGGTCCACATAATCCCAACGCGTGTAGACGATCATGCCGGCGTTGTCCACACTCGGCTGCCACTCGTTGGTCTCGTGCGGGCTGAGGCGCACGATGTCGGTGCCGTCCTCGAACATCGTGTGCAGGGTAAAGCTCGGCACGGGGCGTCCGTGGCAGCGGCCAAAGCCGCCACGCCGCTCCGAGATGAAGGCGATGCGGCCGTTGGGTAGCCAGCAGGGCTCGAGGTCATTCACGATGCCGTCGGTGAGCTGCACGAGCCCGCTGCCGTCCGCGTTGCAGCGGAAAATGTGGAAGGTGGTCTGCTCGTTCCACACGCGAATCAAGGGCTCGCCGTCCGTATAGCAGAACAGAATCTGCTTGCCGTCGAAGGAGACTTCCGGTCCGAGAAATCCGCCGTTGCCGAGCGTCTGGCCTTTGCGGGCACCGGCCTCAATGACGGAGCCGGCGATCAGGTTGCGTGCGGTCGGTGCCTCGGACCACGGGTTCTCCAGCACGTAAAGGCCATTGCCCTGCGTGGTGCCGTGCAACGTGGCGTGGAAGCCGAAGTACTGGTCGCACATGTGGTTGCCCCATGTGAACTCGTCCGGCGGCAACGCCTCGCGCGTAATGAAAAGGAGCTTTGAGATCGGCTTCAGCAGCGGGTTGGCGAACGCGATGCTACGGCGCAGCGCCTGCACCTTTTTCAGGAGAGCCATGCGCGCGTCGGTGTCCGCGACCGCCACGCTCAGCGCGTCTTTCTCCAGTGCGGTCAGCCGTTCACCCGCGGCCGCCAGATCAGCCTGTCCCTTGAGATCCTCGAACAACGCCCGCGTACGGCGGGTCACCACATCCACGGGGTCGCGATCTTCCGGCAGGATCGTCGCCTGGCGGTCATAGGCCTGCGAGGCACGCGTCGCCTCGTCGGCGATGCCGCCGGCCGCCTTGGGCTTTTGCGTCATTTCACGCTGCAGGACCAGATACTCTTTGGCAACCTCTTCGCCATGCTTCGCCTTCAGCGCCTCCAGTTTGGCGCGGGCGGCGGGGTCGGGCACACTGAGCAGCCGCAACGCTTTGAGAAAATCGGCAGAGGGCACACCCGCATAGACGATGAACTGCACGGAACTCGGGCCGGGGTTGCCTTGCTTCACGCCCGAATCATCCAGCGCGGCACGCGCGCTGAACGTCTCCGCGCCGTCCGGCACCTGAAAAACCAGCAAGCCCGGCGAGTGGGTGCCGATGCCGTCGGCATAGGCCTTGCCGAGGACGCTGAACCCTTTACCGGACACGCCCTTGTTCTTGACCGAGCTGTTCCAGCCGCACTGTTCGTGAATCCACGGCAACTGGGACAGGCGTTTTTCGCCGAAAGAACCTGTGAAACGCGCATCCAGCCAGTCGGAGTGGTCACATGCGTAACTGTCTCCGCCGTCGGTCACGATCAGCGAAACATAGGGGGTGCCCCGGACGTCCGCCTCGACATCCACACCCTGGCCTTCCGTCTTTGCGGTCACCAGCGGGCTCACATAACGGAGGGCTCGCGGATCACACCGTGTTGCCAGTTCCGCCTGCGTCAAGGGCCCCGCAGCCAGAGCCGTCATCGCCAACCCCGCCAGAACCGACACCCCTAAGATCTTTTTCATCGCCGCATTCCCCCACTTTTTTGATCTTTCCCGGTTGCTGAAGTTTACCCAACCAAGCGTCCGACACACACACAGCCACATTTAAGGACCCCCATGAAAGCAAAAAATATCGCTTTCGTCTACCTCGTTCCCGCAGTTTCCCTGTAGCACGGGCATCTCGCCCGTGGGGAGCTATGAGACTCTGTCCCCGGCACAGTCGGCACGGGCAAGGACCGGGTGCCAGTCCGGGTCGGGCACCGCACGTACGGGCGGTACGTCTCGGACGCCCGGCGAACGTACGGCGTGTGGCAGGCGTGCGCGCGTGTCGCCCACATGGCGCGTCGCCGGCGGTCCGGCCCGTACGCTACGCTCCCGGGCATGGACGTCCCGCCGTACGGGCATGGGCCGGGCGCCGGTCCAGGCCGGGCACTGCACGTACGGGCGGAACGTCTCGGACGCCCGGCGGATAGAGCGGAAGAGCGTCGGGTGGGGACGTCGGGAAGGCAGGGGGGGAGAAC
>JBBRJN010000214.1:0-6041 GCA_038219365.1 Kiritimatiellia bacterium
CGCGTGGTCAAGGGTGCGGCCACGCGTCAACGGTGCGACGTTTTCAGATAAAGGCGCAGGCATGGGCAAGATCCTCCAGATCCAACGTGGTGAACATTGAGCAGGCCATCCGCGCCACCGGTGATCCGGACTGAATCACACGCTCCTCCTGCAGGACCTGACAGGCGGAAAGGAGACGCTGATACCCCAGACGGGCCGCCGCAAGACTGGTTGGCAACACGTCAAAATAGAGCCTGTCACCGGCTTTAATCTTCCGCTGAGACCACGACGCTAACAGGTCTGGACCCTCCTGTGCGAGCACGGAGAGCACATAGTTGTGCCGATGCTCCACGAAATCGCGGGCGATGTCGCGAACGTCGTCAAGGATCTGGCAGCCGCCGCCGAACAGCAGCAGCGATTGCTTGATGCGTGCGAGACGGTCGCGGTCGAGATCACGCTCAATGAGGTCGACGCCCGTGAACGGGATGTTGAAGAGCAATCCGGTCTTGAGGACGTGTATCGTGTCAAGCACATACGCGGGGGCCGGGTGCGACGTGATGCCGCCCTCCTCGCTGCCTTCTTGAGCGGCACTCGGCAGGAGGCAGCGGAGCGACTCGTCGGCCAGCGCGCTCGCCAGTGCGGCGGTCAGCGTCCCTTCTGAGACCGCGTCGTTCAACAAACGCCACAACACGCGATCAGCGGCCATGAGGGAGACCACCTCGCGCATGATCCGGGAGGTGCCGGGCATGGCAAGCGGTAACACGCACTTGTCTTCGTTATCCAGCAGGTTGTCGGCGCTGGTGACCCAGATGCGGAAAAGGTGGTTGAGTTTGCCGTACAGGAGCCGTCGCGGCTGGGGGATGTCCAGCGCCAGATAGGCCGAATAGAAGAGCGTGGAAAAGATATTCTTACGGGCGTTGAAAAAGGCTGCGGGAACTTCCCCCATACGGACGGTGTATTCCGGCGGAGAACCCGCAGGCGGGCGCATGATGTCGCCTGCGATCGCGTAGACCGAACGCATGCAGGATTCCTGCTCGGATAAGGCCTGCGTCAACAGGCGTCCCGTGCCCCATATCCCCGGCGAGCCTGAAGATGATGGTTGTGTGTGTATATCGCGCAACGGCTGTGCCTCTTTAAGTGCGGGCGATTATAATGCGTTCAACTAAAGCGCACAACTTCAGACTTTCTGATCTCGGTGAAAAATGAATTTGGCACAGAAAGTAAAAAGTGAGACAAATCCGTTTTTTGAACACCCGGTTCTGAACTGGCCACTGACCACTTGCCACTAACGACTCTCCGCTGTCCACTAACCACTTCTCCCATCCCATGAACTTCCTCATCGCAGATACCTTCACCGACAGCCTCACCCGCCTCACCGGGGAGGAACAGAAAGCCATTAAGACCCTGCAATTCTAAATATAGACAAGAAGCGCCTCACGGCGCCACTACAAACAGTAGAAAGCCCGGCGTTTCGGTTTGGCCCGTGAGGGCCTTCCCACAGCACGCGTCCTGCAATAATTAGAATTGCTGGAGAAGGGATGTTCGCTAGGCCCGCCGGGGTGGGCGTTGAAAACGCGCGCCTCGGGGCGGAGAACAGGCTTCTGCGCGACAGGGCTACCTCTGGGTTTACTTGAGGGAGAGCTCCTCGAAGACGGTTACCGGACCGAGCAGCCCCGAAGAATGGAGCGGGCTGTCTTTGGTGACCTGCTTGCGGTTGACGAGGGTTGCGCGCTTTGTTTCGGGACGCGGCTCGCCGTTCAGCACCCAGTTGGGCCAGGCAAGGAGTTCTCCTTTTGCATTTGCGCCGGTATCGTCAGGGAGTTGCTCGTCACCGATAAACCGGTTGAACCAGTCGTTCGCCACGTGCACCGTCAGCACGTTTTCGCCTGCGCACAGCGCAGCGGTGATATCCACACGGAAAGGCTTTTTCCAGACCACGCCTAAATCTTTCCCGTTGACGGTGACCGAAGCGATTTGCCGAACCTCGCCGAGGTCTAGAAAAACACGCGCATCGGAGCGTACGCGAGCCCAGCCGAAACGTCCGGAATAAACGGCGGTGCCGCTGAAGAATTTCACGATAGGATCGGTGGAGTCCTTCCAGTCCGTGAGGGTGTCAAAGACGCGGGTGTGCGCTTCACCGTCACGCCCCTGCTTGAAGGTGACGCTCCAAACCGTGTGATCGAGCGACAGGCGGGCCGGCGTGTCGGCGACCTGCCATGTGCGCCTGACGCCGTCCGCCCATACCGCTACATAGTCGCCCGGCGCGCTGGCCGATAGCGTGAGCGCCCCTTCTGGCGAATAAGTGAGCGGTGTCCGTGCAGGGGGTGTGCCCTGGAGGACTTCAGAGCGGGAACGCGTGGCGGCTGCCGCGATGTCGGCGTCGGAGCGTGCGCCGGGCTGGCAGGACAGGTCGCTGCATACGCCAGCGAAGGGCTCCGCGCCCGGCTGTGACAGGTGGGGCGTCTGGCCGCTGGCGACGCCGGTGTGGACTTTTTTGCCGTCGATGAAGAGCGCGGGGATGCCCGCCGTGTAGACCAGCGCGACATGCAAGGGGTGGTCGAGCGGGGCGGGGGCCTTCCATACCAGCACGGGTGCAATGTTGTTGTGCCAGTGCTCAAAGGCGACTACGCCGTTCTTGCCAACCGAGAGGCCCGCGCCGGAGCAGCCCTCGCCCCATGTTTTGCCGTGCGTTGGAAAGACGAGAAAATTCTGATCCACGTTGTGGACTCCGGAAGGGCCTTGCTGTGGCAGCTTGATCTCCTTGTTGGGTGTCACACGCGCGATGATCGTGAATGATCCCGGCTGTTCCGTCGCGTCGGCGAGCGGCGCTTCCTTTTCGCACGAGACGAGCGTGTCGCCATTGAGAGCGAGCGACTGCACCGGCACACGGTGTGCAAGCGGCTTGCGGAAGACCACGAAGACCGAGCCGGCGGGGTCGAGGTGCAGCGGCACGCGCGTGGCGTGGGGCAGCATTGCGAAAAGAGCCGTTTCACAGCTCGACCCCGACACGGCATCCCAGAGTTCGGGCTGTCGGCCCGTGACGCGGAACTCGGGGTTGATCTTCAGCGGTTTTTCGCTTTGGTTGCTGACGAAATAGATGTCGGCGTCTTTGCTGGTGCGGTGTATCCAGAGAACCTCCTTGGAGGCGCACGTAACGTCGGAGGGCAGTGCGAGCTTAACGAAGACCTGCTCCAAAGTGTGGCCGCGGAAGACGCGGCCCTTGCCGACAGCATGATCGACGAGGGGTGTTGACGTGTCACCCCAAAGGGCTTGTGCGGCTTTGAGAACCTCGGCGTCGCAGCGAGGAAAACCGGCGAGGCTCGGTGAGCGCTGGGGCGGGTTGCCGACCAGCACAAGTCCCTGTTTCACGAAGGTGGCGATCTTTTCCAGCAGGCGCGGGGTCATGGTTTCGGAGGGCGGCAGCACCAGCACGCGGTAGCTTTGCCCGTCAGGCAGCACGAGCCTTCCGTTCTTGCAGGCGGCACGCGTGAGCAGCA
Organism: Kiritimatiellia bacterium; assembly: GCA_038219365.1. Lineage (GTDB taxonomy): Bacteria > Verrucomicrobiota > Kiritimatiellia > RFP12 > UBA1067 > JAHFSX01. Next base: position 3,477 of record JBBRJN010000214.1, read on the forward strand.
CTTCGGCGTTGATATAATCGTAATCGTAGCCACGCGGAAGCGGCGGGTCTTGCAGACCGTTCATACGCGGCGTGTCCTCGCCGAAAAAGTACGCGACATCTGCCTCGTGTGTTCCCTGCTGCAACAGATAGCAGCAGCGGCGCAGGTAGTCGGTCCAGCCTTTGCCGAATTCCTTAAACCAGGTCGAGTTCCGGTTGAAGTCGGTCCCGAACCACGGCACAATTCCGGGAGTCACGTCGTAGGGCTGATGGGTGTAGACGTGCAGCACAAAGTGGTTGATCCCTTGGGTCATGCACCAGTCGCCTCGCGTTTTCATGTTCGCGGGGGTCTGCACGAAATTTTTACCCGAGGTGAAGGACTCTGCGGAGACGACTTTCTTGCCATAGACATGAGCGGTGGAGGTGGCCAGGCGGCACTCGACGTCGCCCAGCGTGTTCCAGAGCCAGTATTCGCCGCCGATGTCGTCCGAGGCCCCGCCGTATTGGAGCGATTCGCCGGGAAAGCCCCAGTGGCCGTAATTTTCCAGCCACGTTTTGAGGCCGTGGCGATTGGCCGCAGCCTTGAGTCCACCCACGTAATTGCGAGCGATCAGATCCGCGACGAGGCGACGCCAGTCCCAGAGGAAACGGTCGGTCTGGTCACGCGATCCGATCACACGTCCGCTGAGGCAGGCGAGCCAAGGCGTCGGGTCATAGCCGTAGGTTTTGCTGAAAATCTGCGTCATGCCGTCGGTCCAGTTCTGCGGGCCGACCTCGTAGCTATCGAGGGTGATGTGCTGAAAACCCTTACGCTGGTCGGCGGGGATGCGGCGCAGGAACTCGCCAATCATGCCGTCGAAATGCGTGTCCACGGCGGCGCGGCTCATCTTGTCGCACTCGAGCCCTTGCGCCTGTGGCGGGGTGGGGCCGCACTTGACGCCGGTGGAGGCCATGCCGATGCGTGCGATCATCCAGTCGCTGTCAGCAGGTGCCTGCCACACGAGCGAGCCCTCTTTGTTAAGTCGCGACGTGAGGTCAATAATCCGTTTCGCATCCACCGCAGTGCCGGCTGCGGCGTCGGGCTGGCGCGGCCAGATAAAGGCATCCGGCGGCGGCACGGGTTCGGGGTACATGCGCCCGAGTTGTTTTTCCGCTCCGAAGTCGATGCGGGCGGCTGCGGAGAAGGTTATGCCGTGTGCGACGGGCTTGCCCTCAAGGCGCGTGAAGGAGAGCCGCAGGTGGTCGGTTTCGGTCGGTGTGAACGCAAAGACAAAGGGCGCGGTCACGAGCGGGCCCATGGCGCTGCCGAGGTTGGTGCGGAAAACTGCAAGGTCGCGGAGCTTCGTGACAGTGCCGTTGTTGACGTTCTCAAGCACGCCTGCGAGGTGTACCGGCGAGTCTCCGAAATCCAGAACGAGCGTCTGGAGCGGTGTCGGTTTGCCGAAGGCGATATCGAGTGTGAGCGGCGCGGCGGGGAGCGGACAGGCGGGGGCCCCGGAGGTGAGGAGCGCGTCGATGCCTGCGACGGGTGCGCTGCATGTGACACGCACGGGGCGCACGGTGCCTGTGTCCTGCGCGGGCAGGGGGTAGGCGATGACGGCGACGTCTTGAATCGCCTTTTCGTTTTTAGGCGGGACTCCGCGGAAGGTCTGGCCGGCGGCCACGCGCGTTTCGGCGCTGACGAGGTAGCGCATGCTCTGTTCGGGTTTCATCCACGGGCCGCCGGACTGGCTCCAGCCGGGGCCGTTGAACATGCCGACGCGCACGCCGATGCGGTCGCCCTCGCTGACGGCGTGGGCGACCAGCTTCCACCATTCGGGACTGAGGATGGGGACCTTGCCTTCGGGGATGCCGTCACTGACCACGTGGCCGATGAAAACCTCGCCCACGCCGGCTTGCCGCATGGCTTCGAGATCGGCGGTGATGCCTTTTGCGCTGGCGTTGTTGTTCAGCCAGTACCAGTACATGTAGGGCTTGGTGCTGTCGGGCGGGCTGGCGAAATTTTGTTGAAGCGGGTCAGCGCCGAACGCGATCAAACCGAGCATGGCCAACAGGCAAGAAGCGAGTGTCTGTCTCATCGTTGTCTCCCAAGGTGAGGTGAGAAGAGAAGGGGTTAAGACGGTAGGTTGTTTGCCGGGCTTTTTGCCACATCTGTCCGGCGGTGCGTCCAAGCATACGCCAACAGGGCGCTCACGAGGGCTCCAGCGGTGTTGGCGAGCGCGTCAAGTGGGTCCATCGAGCGGCTGGACGTAAACAGTTTTTGGCAGACCTCCATTGCGAGGCCATAGAGGGCGGCCAGAAGCACGACCCGCAGGACGGACGCAAGGCGGCTGCGGCGGTCGCTGGAAAGCGCAAGCAGATAGGCCGCGGTCAGGGCACCATACATGAGGGCGTGGACGATCTTGTCCATGCCGGGAATCGTCGGTAGCGGCTGCGCCATGTGTCTGAAGAAATGGGCGGGCAACAGCGACAGCACTGGGATGAGCAGTGTCATCACAACGGCCGGCGTGTAACGCAGAAAGGGGTGTTTATCTACTGTCATGTCAGCGTGGCTTGGATGGCAAGCGAGAGCGTGTGCTGCTCGCCG
>JBBRJN010000215.1:0-5998 GCA_038219365.1 Kiritimatiellia bacterium
ACCCGCGCTAAAGGAGGATTCCGGCCCGGCCGGCTGCGTCGCGGTCTACAGCATCGACGAGGGCAACCGCCTGGTCGCGTCGATGTCCATCCCCATGCTCACGGAGGAGACGCAGGTGCGCATGGCCAAACACTTCTCATATAACCGCCTGAACCTCGTCTGGGAAGGCACCAAGCGCAAGCGCGGCTTCACCATCCCGGATCACGTGCCCATCCGCGTCGTCGTCGGCATCGCAAGCTTCGCGCCCGGCGAGGAGGTCGACGCCACCATCGAGATCGTCCCGTGCGGCCCGCTGGGCGACATGTGGTAAGCTAGTTTCTTATTTCACAGGTTCAAGCCGCGCGGTCCAACCACCGCCAGACGCGATTTTGATCGTCAGCGGCAAGCCCCCTTCGATCACCTGTTCGGTCCGCGTGTAATCGGTGGCGTCGCGGTCCGCATTGATGCCATCGGCAAACACTTCCGCCTTGAATTTACCCTTCAGAAAAGAGAGATCGAGCGTCAGTTCGCGCGGCTCCCAGTTGCTGATCGCGGAGAGATACCAGACATCGCCCTTGCGGCGCGCGACCGCAGCGAAAGAATCGACCGAGCCGGCCACGCCGACCGTCTCGTCCCAGACCGTCGGCACCTTGACCATGAAGTCCGTACACGCCTGATTGCGCATGTACTGGGTCGGCGTGTCGCACAGCATCTGCAACGGGGCCTCGAAGAGCGTCATCAGCGCCATCTGATGGACGCGCGTTCCTTGTGAGGTCGGCAATGCGTAGTTGGCCTTGAAGCCTTTTTTCGTCTGATTGAGCATGGATCCGGGCGTGTAGTCAAGCGGTCCAGCGACCATGCGGGTGAAGACGATCTTGCAGTCGTGGGACATGAAGTCGGACCCGTTCTCCCACTTGAGCTGCTCAAGCCCGTGGACACCTTCGAAGTTGATAATGTTCGGGCAAGTGCGCTGCATACCCGTCGGCTTGAACATGCCGTGATAGTCAACCAGCAGCTTGTACTCCGACGCGATCGTCGCCGTCTCTTCCAAAAACTTCACGACGAACTGATCGTCGCGGTCCATGAAGTCGATCTTGAAGCCCTTCACGCCCATGTCGGCATAGCGCTTGAAGACCTCGTGCTGGCGACCGACGAGCTGCGGCCACGAGCACCACAGGATAATGCCGACGCCGCGCGCTTGCGCATACTTAATCAGCGCGGGAACATCCACGTCAGGATGAATCTCCATGATCTTGAGGCTGACCGACCAGCCCTCGTCGAAGATGACATACTCGATGTTATTTCTCTGCGCGAAGTCGATGTAGTACTTATAGGTCTCGGTGTTGCAGCCTGCCCGGAAGTTTACGCCGGAGATGTTCCAGTCGTTCCACCAGTCCCAGGCGACCTTACCCGGCTTGACCCAGCCGCAGTCGCCCTTGAGATTATTCGGGGTCGCCAGCGTGTAGACGATATCCGACTCCACCAGCTTGATCGGCTGATCCGCCATGATAAACACACGCCACGGAAAACTGCGGGTGCCGGACGTCTCCGCCAGCCAAGGCTCGCGGTCTTTGATGAGGCGCTGGCGCTGTGTATCTTGAACCGTCTTACCGACGGGATACGGGGCCAGCCACGGCGACAGGCGGGCGTTATCCTTACCGTCGTGGTAGAGATTCCAGCCGGGGTAGTCGAGCAGGTCGGACTCCGTGACGCAAACACAAACGCCGTCCGCATATTCGAGTAGCAGCGGCAGGTAGACCAACCGGCTCTTATCAGACGCGATCTCAGAGACGTTGACCTTTTCGTAGATCGACTCCCAACTGTTCTGCAGCTTGTCCTGCTTGGGATCGTTCTTGTTGCCCCAGTTATAACCGACATACGCGGTCAGGTCGGGCGTCGGAAAATTAAGCGCGGCCATTTCGCCTGTCACCTTTACGTTGCCCTCGAAAGCAGTCGCGAAGCGGTAAGCCACGCCGTCATCGTCAGCGCGCAGAATCACCTGATAGCCGCCCTCGAAGGAAACCGCGACCTCATTGCCGTTCTCCTTGATCTCGGATTTTTTGTAGACCGGTGTCTTGAGCACGCCCGTGACGGTGCGCGGCTGTTTGCCGGTCACTTTCGGCCGCTCGCCGAGAACGCCCTTGTTCTCGATGGCCATACTGATCGCCGTGGGAGCGATACGCATCTTGCCGTTACGAAGAACGGCGTACTGAAGGGTCTCCTCAGCGACCAGCCGGATCTCGTTCTTGCCGTCAGGCGATTTTAGCGTAATGGTCTCCGCGTAGAGCGTCGCAACGCAACCGGCAACTAGCAATGCAGTGAAAAAGGTCGTCTTATTCATTCGGTTCCTCACAGGTGGATGGGCAAAGCCCGTTCAAAAAAAAGGAGATGGACAGCGTATCCCATTCTCAGCAAAAACCAAAGACAAGAAAATATACCCGATTTAGGATAGTCCCCCTATGTGGTGCGGATGATCTTGGTGCCATCAAGTGACGCGGCGGCGTGTTCGCAGGTCAACATACCGTAGCCATATTGACGGTATCCGGCGTGAATCAACCGGTCGGCAAAACCCGGATTGGCGCGAGCAAGCCCCTTGGTCTTAAAAATACGACCCGCTGCTTCCGAAAAACGAATACCCTCGTCAGCGCCGAGAGTGGCCAACGCCGTCAGCGCTTCAGCCTTGGGCATTTTATAGTGGTACTGAAGGGCGTAGTAACTTTCGGTTGCGACCAAATCGCCAATCACGCAGGCGTCGCCCGCATGGATGAGTTGCATGACGCGCTTCGCGGTTTTGAGCGCGAGATCGTGCGGCTCGCCCGTCAATAGGCGCAGAACGACAGAGGTGTCCAAGCCGTAGGTCATGGGTGCTGCCTCGCCTTTGCAATGCTGTCGCGCACAGATGCCATGCTGTGCTGGTTGACCTTGGATGCGTAGGCGTTCGCAATACCGAACCACGGAGGCATCTTCTTTGGAGAATCGTCAACGGCAGGCGCAACCTCATGCGGCTGCGCAACCCACTCTGAAAAGAGGCGGATCGCAATGTCGCGTACCGGGTGCCCTGCCAAAGCACTTTTGGCCTTGACGCTTCGGTAGAGCGTATCAGGAATATCCAAGGTTGCTTTCATGTAAATTAGTATAGCTGTATTCCTGTATTCGTGCAAGTTGGAACAGCGGAAGGGTGCGGCTACGGGCGCGGGGGCGGCTACAACACCGCAGCCAGCCAGAGCGGGATGGTGACGAGGCAGAGGACGTGTGTCGCAAGAATGGCCGCGGCCGAAAAGTCCGCGTCCCCGCCGTAGGCCTCAGCCAGCGTCACGCTGGCCATGGCGGCGGGCATCACCGAAATGAGGATCAGCACGCGCCGCACGTCCAGCGGCAGCGGCACCAGCGACAGCCCCGCGATACACAGGCCGGGAATGACCATGAGGCGCAACACGCACGTGCCCGCCATCAGCGGCGACCAGAGCTTACTCGGATGCAGCATCGCAATGCGCGAACCGCAGATCAGCGCGGACGCCGGAATCGTTGCGCCGCCAGCCATCTTGCACGTCTCCAAGAGCGTTTTAAGAAATGCGTCGGCAACCGAAGCCGTATTCGGCACAAAACCGTACCGTTCGCATAAGGCGCGCACCGCCAGGACGGTGAACGAAAACATCAGCGCCACCATCGGCACGCTCACCAGGTTTTTAAGAAAGGCGCGATCCAGCTTCTGCCCCGTCAGCGCCTTAATGCCCAGCGTCCACACGCACAGCTCCGAGCCGAGTGCCGAAAAGACGACCAGCGCGATCGCCTTCTCGCCCCACAGCGCCGCGCCCATCAAAATGGGCAAGAAGGAGTAGTTGTTCATCAGGCAGATGAAGTGGTAGCAGCGCCGCGTCGCCTCGGGCTGACGCTTCAAAAGCGGCAACGTGACGAGCCCAACGAGCCAGCCGGTCGCCAGAATAAAAACCGCGCCCACCGGCATCATCCAGTTCTGGAGCAAGGTCCCTAATGTGAAGTTCCGCAGGATGGAACTGATGATGAGGCAGGGATAAAAAACATTCAACATCACCAGCGACAACTGGCGGTTGAACGGCGCATCAATCCATTTGAGACGGCTCAACACATATCCCGCCATCGTCAACAGAATCAGCGGGAGCATTTTTATAAAAAGAATGAGCATGCTCTAAAAGAAGAGATCCCGCTCGCCCTTGCAGATGCGGTCGTAGTGTTCCTTCACGGTCGGGTAGAACTTCGGCAGGGTGGCCTCGATCGCCGCCAGCTCCTTGTTCAGCACCGGCTCGCACAAGGCGCGTGTCGCCGCGCTCGCGAAATCGTCCAGCCACTCCCGGAAGGTCAACACCGCGTTGATCTTGCAGAACTTCCCTTCCTGCCCGGTCTTGAGCGAGTCCATAATGCAGCCGCCCGTGCGGCCGCAGCGGTAGCCCGCCGTGCAGAAAGAGGTGATGATGCCCTCGCGCGCCAAGTGCGCAATCATCTCTTCCAGCGTGCGCGTGTCGGAAAGCACGAACTGCTGGCGGTCTTTCTCCTGATGCTGCTCGCTCACAAAATCACTGTAGCCCTTAATGGCGATGTTGCTGCTGGCGTCCATCTGCGTGATGCCGCACTGCACACACTCGTCGCGCGACTCAGGCCGCTCGCGACAGGTCACGATCAGGCCGGTGTAAGGCACCGAGAGCCGGGTGATGACCACGATACGGCGGAAGGTCGCATCGTCGATCAGATACGGCGAGGTGGACGGAAGATCCGTGCCGCTCGCGGGCTCCAGCCGAGGGAAGGAAATCGTGTGCGGCCCGATACCGAACTGGCGCTCAAGATCACGCGCGTGATAGATGGAGGCCATCAACTCGAACTTCCAATCGTAGAGCCCATACAGCACGCCCATGCCCACATCGTCCACACCCGCGTCAAGCGCACGGTGAAACGCGGTGGTTCGCCAGTCGTAGTTGCCCTTCACCGTATCCGCAGGATGAAGCTTGGCGTAGGTCGCGCGGTGGTAGGTCTCCTGAAAAACCTGGAAGGTTCCGATGCCCACCTGCTTCAGCACACGCAGGTCTTCGATCGGCAGAGGGGCTGCGTTGACGTTCACACGCCGGATGCCGACAACGGCCCCGTGCGGCGACTTCACCAAGGTCGAATACGCTGTTCGGATGGTCTCTGCGATATACTCCGTGGACGTGTCGGGGTGCTCGCCGTACACCGCAATCAGGCGCTTGTGTCCGATCCGGCCTGCAAGCACTTCGATCTCCTGCTTGACCTCGTCCATGGTCAGCATGCGGCGCTTCTGCTCTTCGTTGCCGCAACTGAACCCGCAATAGGCGCAGCGGTTGACACAGAGATTGCTCATGTAGAGCGGGGCGAACATCACGATGCGGTTATCGTAAACCGCTTTCTTAATCGCCAGCGCGGTTTCAGTCATCTCCTGCAGAAGGTCGGGGTCGGTCACATGGATGAGCGTTGCCGTCTCTTCCGGCAGCAAGGTCTCGATCGCACGGGATTTCGCAAGGATTTCGCGGACGCGCACCGGGTCGTTCAGCTTTTCAAGCGAGGCCGAAGACAATTGGGCTTCGATCAGATCCTCGTCGATATAGTGCTTCCCGTTGGGCAGATAGGTCTTGATCTGTGCAGGGATAACAAAATTTTTGCGGTAATCGGACGCATTCGCGAAATGGCGGATCTTTGCACACGCATCGGTCTTTGCTTGCATGGGGCGCTCCTCCTCTCTGCGGCAAGACGAACCCACAGCACAGCCTGGCGTAAACATCGCCGAGCGGATGACGCAACCGCGCCATCCCGCAGTCAGGGACTCGCATTCCTTGGGTCAGAGCCTGGCTCCTCCACCGCAGAAGGTGATAAACAATACGGGTTTATAGGGCGTCATTCAAGCGCCAAAATCCGCATACGTTTGAAAGACAAGCAAAGGGCCTCCCTCGAAAACAAGATTGAAGGCGCTTCCGCTGGCCTCATTCAATGCAGCCCGCCACCAGCGCGTGAACCGCACGCCATCCAAAGGATATTT
>JBBRJN010000216.1:0-5984 GCA_038219365.1 Kiritimatiellia bacterium
CGTGCTTAATTAATTAAGCAGCGAGTGCGAAGTTGTTGTTCGCAGTTAGGTTTTTTCCAGTTTTTTTACGAGGCCAACCGGAGTCCTCGACACGCCACTAGAATTTCAACTGCCCCGTCGAAACCAAGTCGCCCCCTTAAAGAGGTGATATCAGTATCGCATATTCCGGCTGAATGTAAACGGTAAAAAAGCAGCAATTTTAATTATGGCAAAGAAGGCAAAGAAGCGCCTCACGGCGCCACTACGAACAGGAGAAAGCCAGGCGCTTCCGGTTTGGGCCCGTGAGGGCCTTTCCTCAGCGCGTGTCCTGCCATATTTAGAATTGTCGCCAAAAAGGGTGCGATTCAACGTTGTTGAATCCGCACCCAGTTCGCCCTTGCCTTTTGAAACGCATTTTGAAAATCTCTTCACATGAAACTCTGTCATGCGTTATCCTTTTTCGCACTCGCCCTCTGCATGGCCCGCGCCGACCTGATCCCGCTCCCCGATGACGCGGCGCTCAAGCCCTGGGGCCGGAAAAGCAACGTCGCTCTCACCCGTGACCGCGTCGGTGCGCTCGTGATGGAGGTCCGGACAAATGAATTCGCCTTCGGCTGGATTCAACGGGCCCTACCTGCCCAGGCCGTGCCGCTCCATGCGATGGGCGTGTACGGACGCTTCCGGTCCGCCCCGGAGAATCGCGCGCAACTCACCGTCACGGTGATCTTGAACAACGGCAAGGAACACCGCTATTTTTCCTGTCCTCAAGGCTCCGTGGCTGACAGCCGTGGCGAGTGGATCGAGTTTTATGCGCCCTTCACGGAGTTCCGGCCCGAACCAAGCGCCAAAGCACAACGACTGAAAGCCGCTGATCTCCGCGAAGGCGACGCGCTTCAGCTTAGCCTAAGCAACGTCGGTGCGTCCAAGTCGGTGGTGACGTTTGACCGCTTGCGCTTTTTAGATCCAACCGAGGCTGCGACCATCGGAACGGCCCTCCGGCGGGCGGACCTCGCACGTACCCTCTTGCCGGAATCCCGCAATGTCGGGACCCCGCATCCGCGCTTGCTGCTCAACCCAGAGCGCCTGCAGCGCATTCGCGCTAAAGCCACGGACGGCGGCGATGGGCAGGCAGCCTACACCGCGCTTGTGAGCTATGCCAACAGCTATTTGCAAACCGTTAATGCCGAAAATCCGTTCGAGCGGGTCTTGGATTTCCAGCCGACCGGCGAGGTCACCAGCCACCAGCGCAGCGCTCAGCTCGAGGGCCGCTTCACCGCCGCAGTCATCCCGCTCGAAATTCTCGCCGCCGCCTATCAAATCACGGGCGACGCGCGTTACGGGCGGCACGCCGCCAAGGCCCTTGTGAACGCGGCTCGCTCACTCGACGTCGACAACGCGGTGCTCAACAGCGGGTTCTATTACACTCGCACCTTCTATGTGCGTGCGCTGGCCTTCGGCTACGACTGGCTCTGGCCGCTGCTCACCCCGGAGGAGCGCACCGTTGTCAAGACCACCCTGCTCGGCTTCGTGCTCCAGATCCATGCCGACAGCTGGACCGCCACATGGGGGAGCCGTCCGCTCCACCGCGTCTGGAACTGGGACCCCGGCCTCGTGAGCTGCGCGGGCCTGGGAATGCTGGCCTTGGAGGGCGAGACCTCCGCGGCGGAGAAGGCGGTCCTCTTCGACCTTCGCCGCCATCTGCGCGACTACCTCACGCTGGGCATCGACGCCGACGGCGCGGGCCACGAAGGCCCCGGGTACCTCGCCTACGGCATCGGAGCCGGACCCGAGTTCGCCGAGTGCCTGCGCGAACAGGGACGCGGCGATCTCTTCACCGAAACTAACTGGCAGCTGATCCCCCCGTGGCTGGTGGCGGAAACGCTGCCGGATCACCTGCGCTGGAACAACCTCTCTGACTGCGGACACGGCCAGAGCGCAGCCTCGGTTTACAGCTATACCTGCGGGCGACTGGCAGAATTGGCGCGGCACGCACCCGCCCTTCCGGGCGAGCGGCTGCCGCCGCCGGAGGACCTGCTGACCCCCAAGGATTACCTGTGGCAGTTCGCGGAAACGCCCGGCACGCGCCGCCTCAGCTATCCCGTGCTGGCCTCGCTCATGGGGTGGGAGTGGCAGGGCGGGCCGTCCCGCCTGATCCCCAGGGGCAGCGCGCCCGCCGTGCTCGCGTACCTGCTCTTCTACGAATCGTGTCCGGTCGCGCAAGACCCCGCTGCGCTGCTGCCTGACGCCCTGCATTTCCGAGGACGGGGCCTCGCGGTTTCGCGTACCGGCTATGACACGAACGCCGTGTATTTCGCGGTCGAGGCAGGCCCCCACGCGGCGGGCCACGACCAGGCTGACAAAGGCTCCTTCACCTTCTATGGCTACGGTGCCGACCTCGCCATCGACAGCGGCTACGGCAATGACGGCGAGGCGCAAAAGAGCGGCAGCAGCCACGCCCACAACATGGTGCTCATCAACGGCCAAGGCCAGCCCATGAACTGGCACAACCAGAGCAGCGGACACATTACGGGATACCACCACTCCAGCCTGCTTGACTGGGTCCGCGTCGATGCCCGCGAGGCGTGGAACGTGCGCTATGACAGCGAGTGGCGCCCCCAGCCGGCCACAGAGCCGGTTGAGAAAGCACTGCGTCATTTCCTTTTTGTGCGCGGCAGCGCCAAAACCCCGCCTTATCTCGTGGTCATGGATGACCTGCGCAAGGACGGCCAGCCCGCTGACTACACCTGGCTGTGGCACATTCCCAGCGAGTTGCGCTTCCTCTGCTCCGCCGACCGCTGGGCCACGGTTCCGACACGGCTGACAGGCTCGCTGCTCACCACTGCTCCCGGACATCCGCAAGGCAGCGCGCGCTTTACCTTCACAGCACCCGCCAACGGTACCTACACGCTGGCCGGGCTCGTACGCGCGGGTGGCCCCGAGGCCGGCAAGTCCGATAGTTTCTGGATCAGCGTCAACAGCGGCAAGCGCCTGTTGTGGAATTTGAGCGGACGACGCAATTTCGGTTGGGAGGCCTTCGCTCCGCAGGCAGCAGGCAGTACCAACACATTCACCCTGAAAGCCGGTGACTCCTTGAAGGTGAACCTTTCGGCTCGCGAACCCGAAGCGCAGCTCTGCAAGCTGGCGCTGCTTCCCGCGGGCGCGGAACTGCCCGCCGCGCCGGACATGAACCCGGCAGATGGCCTGACCCTCACAGCTGACGACGCTCAGCCCCTGAACCCGCCGCTGCTGAAGCAACTGTTGCCTCCCGGAGCGCCCGTCAGCGCGGGGCTGACGGTCTTTCCGGTCACAACCGACGCGCGGCAAGTAACCAACCGTTGGTTCACGACCTCGCGCGAAGGGGGCCACCCGCGCCTGTCACACACCGTTCATGCGGTGGAGCCGCGCTTTCTGATGGTGCTGGTGCCGGGCACGGCCGAGACGCCGCTGCCGCAGGTGCGTTGCCTCACACTGGAGAATGGGGTCGGCGCGGAGGTCACCTGGAATGGCGTCACCGATCAGTTCACCTTCGGCGTGGACGCTGTGAAGGCCAAGGGGGTTGATACCGACGGCTGCGCCCTGTTCATCCGCCGCGAGGAGGGCAACGTGACGGACTGGGCGCTGCTCGACGGCACCCGCCTAGCCATCGACGGCAAAGCGCTCGTCAAAGGAACTGCACAACGTGTGACGACCGACTCCCGGTCAACCCCCAAAGAATAGAGAGCAGTGAACCGTGAGCAGTGAGGCAAGAAGGGACGGGGTAGCCCGGCGTATGTGGCCGCGTCTGGTAGGGACGTTTCCCCGAAACGTCCGCCGGGCAATGTGAAGTAGGTCGGGATAGAAATCCCGACTTTGTGCGCGACCGAGTCAGGATTTCTATCCCGAACTACGTCATCTGCCCCCCATTTTTCTGTCTATAGTTGAGCATGTGGCTCCCCACGGGCGAGACGCCCGTGCCACAGGGAAATTGCGACCTCCGATTTATATTTGTGGCACGGGCGTCTCGCCCGTGGAAGGCTACGTCTTCAACGAACGCTGAACGTCGAAGTTCCCTTCGGCGTTGGACGTTCTGAGTTCAGCGTTCGACGTTAAGACCTGCTGTCCCTTCCTGATTTCCTAAGTTCCTGATTTATCCGCTTTTCTAACGGCCCACGTAAAAGCGGCGTCGCACGGGATACCGCTTGCCGCGTGCACTCCAAATTCCGTCTCCAAGAAAAGTCCTTGAAAACAGGGCCCGCATTCCCGTATCTTATCGCGCATGAACATTCTTATCGTCGGTGGCGGCGGACGGGAGCACGCTATCGCCAGTCGACTCGCCCAAGACTCCTGCCGCCCTTCCCTCTTCTGTGCGCCCGGCAACGCCGGAACCGCAGCCCTTGCCCAGAACCTGCCGATCTCCGCGGAGGATGTTACCGGCCTGCTCGCGTGGGCCAAGGAGCACCGCCCCGACCTGACGGTCGTGGGCCCCGAAGTGCCCCTTTGTCTCGGACTCACCGACGCCTTCAACGCCGCCGGTCTGCGCGTCTTCGGACCCTGCCAAGCCGCAGCCCGCATGGAAGGCAGTAAGCTGTTCTCGAAAGAAGTGATGACCGCAGCGGGCGTGCCGACCGCACGCTCAGCGTCGTTCGACAACGCCGACGCCGCCGTGGCCGCGCTCGCCGGCTTCTCCCTGCCGGTGGTGATCAAGGCCGACGGCTTGGCGGCTGGTAAAGGCGTGATTATCGCGCAGACGCGCGACGAAGCGGTGGAGGCCATCCGCTCCATGCTGGTGGACGCCGTCTTCGGCTCAGCCGGTGCGCAGGTGCTGATCGAAGAGTTTCTCGAAGGCGAAGAGGCCTCGATCCTCGCGCTGGTGGACGGCGAGCACGCCGTGATTCTGCCCTCGTCGCAAGACCACAAGCGCATTTTTGATCAGGACCAAGGGCCGAACACCGGCGGCATGGGGGCCTACTCGCCCGCGCCGGTCGTCACACCCGCGCTGCTGCCGGTCATTATGGACACCGTGATCCTGCCCGTCGTGCGCGAGTTGAAGCGCCGCGGCATCGTCTACAAGGGCGTGCTCTACGCAGGCCTGATGATCGGCCCGCGCGGACTCAATGTGCTGGAGTTCAACGCGCGGTTCGGCGACCCTGAAACCGAAGCCGTGCTGCCGCGCATCACGGGCGACCTGATTCCCGCCTTGCAAGCCTGCATCGACGGCACGCTGAGCGACGCGCTCATCCAGGTCAGTTCAGACGTCGCGGCCACGGTGATCATGGCTGCGGGCGGCTACCCCGGCACCTACGCAAAGGGCACGCCCATTTACGGCCTCGACGAGGCCGCGAAGGTTCCGCACAGCATGGTTTTCCACGCGGGCACCGCGCTGAAGGAGGGCCAGGTGGTCACCGCCGGCGGACGCGTGCTGGCCGTGACCGCGCTGGGCCCGGACCTGAAGACCGCTGTGGGCCGCGCCTACGAGGCGGTCTCGAAGATCCGCTTCGACGGGGCGCAATACCGCACCGACATCGCGCACCGCGCCTTCGGTAGGGAAAAGTTAGAAGTTAGAAGTTAGAAGTTGGCACCGAGTGTCGAGTGTCGCATGTCGAGCGTCGCCTGCCAGTTGGCTATTCTTTAGGAGAAAAATATGTCTACACCTCTCGTGGGTATCGTTATGGGAAGTGACTCGGACTGGCCGCTCGTGCAGAAGGCAGCCGAGACGCTGAAGTCATTTGGCGTCGCGTTCGATGTGCGCGTCATCTCTGCGCATCGTACGCCTGACCTCGCGTTCGAATACGCGGGCAGTGCCGAAGCGCGCGGGCTCAAGGTCATCATCGCGGCGGCGGGCGGCGCGGCCCATCTTGGCGGCGTGCTCGCGGCCCACACCGTGTTGCCGGTCATCGGCATCCCCGTGGCGGGCGGTGCGCTGAACGGACTCGACGCGCTCTATGCCACCGTGCAGATGCCGGCGGGCATTCCCGTGGCCACGGTCACGCTCGGCAGTGCGGGCCCGGTCAACGCCGCGCTGCTCG
>JBBRJN010000217.1:0-5942 GCA_038219365.1 Kiritimatiellia bacterium
TTTCGATGACGGAGCACCACGCCGCAAGGTGCGGTTCAAGCGTGGTGAGTGGCGTATGGCCGATCGCGAGGACGAGGGTGCTGATGCCTTCCAGCGCATCGCTCGGCAGAAGGGGCGTGTCGGCACGGAGTTTGAGCGACCAGTGGGTGGGGGCGGCGTTCCGTGCGGCTGGTACGGCCGCGTCGAGGCCCCAGGCGGCAGAGATGGCGGCGCGGCGGCTGTTGCGGGAGGCAGTCCACTTTTCCGAAAGTTTTTCGAAGACGATCCGGCGGACCTCGTTGAGCTTGGACGGTGGTGCGTAGCAGGAGTCGGGATCGTCGAGGGTGAGTGTACCCAGCTGCCACGTGGTGTCGCCGAGGCGCTCGAAGGCCTTGCGGACCGCGGCAGCGGTTTGTTCAGGCTGACGGGACGGGGTCAGGGCCAGGGGCAGAAAGGTCTCTGCGAGGACGTCGCCGGGCTGTGTCGAACCGGACTCGGCGCGGGCGGTGATGCCGTCTGGAGCGAGGCTTACGCGGACATCGACCGGAAGTCCAGAAGGGAGCGCGGACTCGCGGAGGCTCTGGATGTCGTACCGGCGGCGGACCGCCTGTGAGCAGGAGCAGAAGACCGGTGCATTGTGAGGGATCACGGGCACGTCCTGTTCTGGCAGGGCGACTTCTACGGTGGAACCCGCAGGCACGGTGATGAGCAGCCGCGGGCTGGTGACGGTGCGCAGCTGATGCACCGCACAGCCGAAAGGCTTGCCGCCGCTGGCGAGTTCCACTTGGAGCCCGTCGTGTTTTTCCAACGCGCGGCTGGTCGTAAAGCGCAGCCAGCGCGTACCGTCTTGGTCGCGAACCACCCTTTCGGCGCGGCCGATGGGAGCGCCGCGATGGCCGATGGCCACGGGGTCGATGAGGGTGTCGGGCGAGGCGTCAGGGCCTTCGGCGTAAAGGCTTGTCCAGGGCCGGCTAAAGACGGTCTGCAGATCCTCGATCAGGCCGCGCTCGGCTTCGGGAGTCAGACGGCCGTCGAGTTTCCTGCGGTAGTAATCGGTGACGCAGGCCACATAGAGCGGGCTCTTCATGCGGCCCTCGATTTTAAGCGAGTGTGCGCCTGTGGCGACCACGGCATCGAGGATCGGCGCAAGTGCGAGGTCCTTCATGGAGAAGGGGTAACAAGAGGACGGAGGACGGGGGGCGGAGGGCGGAGCAGAGGCGGCCGGCGGGTCGCCCGCGCGGAAGTCGGCGCGGCAGCAATAGGCGCAGCGGCCGCGGTTCCCGCTGCGTCCTGCCGTGTGGGAGGAAAAGAGGCAGAGTCCGCTGAAGCTGTAACAGAGCGCGCCGTGGACGAAGATCTCTATTTCGACGCCGGAGTCGTGAACAAGGGTTTGGATTTCGCTGAGCGTCAGTTCGCGGGCGAGCACCACGCGGGTGAAGCCAAGCGCCTTGAGGGCGAGCACGCCGTCGAGATTGTGCGCGGCCAACTGGGTGCTGGCGTGGAGGGCGAGGCGGGGAAAGTGCTCGCGGATGAGGCGGGCCACGCCGAGATCCTGCACGATGACACCGTCGGGCGCTAACTCATCGAGGGTGTTCAGAACGTCAAGCGCCTGCGGCAGTTCGGCGTCCTGCACGAGGGTGTTGAAGGTGACGTAGATTTTTTTTGCAGGGGCGAAGGAACGGGCGTAGGCCAGCAGCGTGCGCAGGCGTTCGGGCGTGATGTTGTCCGCATCGGCGCGGGCCGAAAACTGCGGCAAGCCGAGATAAACCGCATCCGCCCCATATTGAAAAGCGGCGAGCGCAGCGTCGAAGCCGCCGGCGGGGGATAGGAGTTCAGGTGTCATACGTAGGGGCGAACCGGCGTGTTCGCCCATTCTTTAAGGCAGGATTTATTCAAAGAGAAGACCGGCTTTTTCAAGCCGGTCTTGGGGGGATACTAGGAGTACACATGGAGAAACAATCCTAAACAACAAATCTAATCGAATCAGCAAGTACAATGTAACAGAGGGTCTCAAAATCTGCAAGTACAAAATTAAAATAAAAAACGGGCGGAAAACCGCCCGTTTTTAACAAAAGTGATGTCAAAATGGCTAGATTTTCATCCAGATATTACCTTTTTTGGAGGACGAGACCACGGCATTGATGAACTTCATGCCGCGGACACCCGCCTCGACGCCCGGGAAGTCCAACTCTTCAGGCGTCGCTTTACGCTTTTCACTCTTCGCGCGGATGGTGTCCGCGAAGTTGCAATAGTTGTTTGCGAAGGCCTCAAGGAAGGCTTCCGGATGGCCGCTGGGAATGCGGGTACAGCGGCCGGCGGCCTTGCTTTTCTCTGCCACATAGCCGTTGCCGCGCTTCCAAATCTGCTCCGGAGCGGTCTGGCTGAGAACATGGAGGCTGTTCGGGTTTTCCTGGTGCCATTCGAGGCCCTTTTCCTCACCATAGATCCAGATGGCGATATTGTTCTCTTCGCCGACCGAGATTTGGCTGGCGTGGAGCAGGCCTTTGGCGCCTTTTTCAAAGTGGAGCAACACGTTGCCGTCATCGTCCAGCAGGCGGCCTTTGACGAAGGTTGTGAGGTCGGCCAGAACTTCGGTGATCTTCAGCCCGGTGATGTACTCCGCCAAGTTGGCGGCGTGCGTGCCGATGTCGCCGATGCAGCCGGCCGCGCCGGAGGTCTTGGGGTTGGTGCGCCACGAGGCCTGCATCTGGCCGCTCTTCTCCAGCAGCTGATAGAGCCAGCCCTGAGGGTACTGGACGACAACTTTACGGATCTTGCCGAGGTCGCCCTGCTTGATCATGTCCTTTGCCAGTTTCACCATCGGGTAGGCGGTGTAATTGTGCATCAGGCCGAAGACCTTGCCGCACTTCTTGACGATTCCTTCCAGCTCTTCCGCCTCTTCGACGGTCAGGGTCATCGGCTTTTCGCACATGACGTTGAAGCCGGCTTCCAGGCAGGCCTTAGCGATGGGGAAGTGCGTGTGGTTGGGCGTGCAGACCGCAATGAAGTCGACGCGTTCCGCAGGGGGGAGCGCGAGTTCACCCGCGATCATTTCCGTATAGGTGCTGTACACACGCTTGGGGTCGAGCCCGAGGATTTTTCCTTGTTGCAGGCTCTTCTCGGGAACGACATCGAAGGCGCCCGCCGCCAGCACAATCCCGCCGTCCATCCGGGACGCTTTACGGTGCACCTCACCGATGAACGCACCGATGCCACCGCCGACTTGACCCATCTTAAGAATACGCATAACACTGCTCCTTTTGTGTTTGATAAACCCTTACGCGATTTTTAAAATGGTAACGGGTCACATGGGCAAAAGGAAGCGCAAAATGAGAAAGTTTTGTGGATTGACTAAAACCGGCCTATGTTGGAAAATTGTCACATTAGGAGCGGTTTGAGGTTTGACCGTATAAGGTGTAATGTTCATGAGAAGAATCGATTTGTCAGGTGAGTGGAGCGTGCGCAAAGCGGGGTCGAAGAAAAGTTTTCCTGCCCAGGTTCCGGGCTGTGTGCACGCGGATCTTTTGGCTTCGCTCGAGATCGAGAATCCCGCTTTGCGCAAAAATCTTGAGGGCGCCGCCTGGGTTGCCGCCAGCGAGTGGATTTATGAGAAGATATTCGTTTCCGAGGAGTTCTCGACGTTTGACCGCGTGATCCTGCGGTTCGACGGACTTGACACCTGTGCGACCCTCACGCTGAACGATACGGTGCTGGGGCAGACCGCAAACCTTTTTGAGACGTTCGAGTTCGAGGTCAAGGCGCTGATCAAGCCGGGTAAAAATAAGCTCTCGGTGGCCTTTGTCCCGCCGGAAAGCGCTGCGGAGCATCTGGCGTCCGGCACCATCCGCCGACAGATCTCTTCGGCGCAGGGGGGCACTCAGCCGAAGTCGCCCACGGTTGGCCTTTGGCGCGGCGTCTCGGTCATGGCGTTCTCTTGTGTGCGCGTGAAAGAGGTGCTGATACGGCAGGATTTTTCCGTCAGCGGCATCGTCGGGGTGGATGTTTCAGTGACCGCGGAGCGGTATGTTCCTGACCAGCACCTGGAGGTCTTGGTGCGCGTCTGCTACAAGGGGAATATCCTTCACGAGGCGCGTGATATCCTGGCGCAGGAGCTGACCGCGTTACACCTGAACATCAAGAACCCGCAGTTCTGGTGGCCGGCGGGGCTGGGTGATCAGCCTTTGTATGAGGTGACCGTGGACATCCTCGCTGGCCGCACCTGCCACGAGCATGTCTCGCGCCGGATCGGGCTGCGCAACTTCGTTGTGGAGCAGGGCGCGGCAAAGGTCCGTCCGTTCCAACGGTTCTTGATAAACAACCATCCGCTATTCCTGAAGGGAGCGAGCTGGCTGCCGTCCGACTTGTATGTGGCCCGGCTGACCCGTGTGGAGTATGCCCGGCTCGTCAAGGCCGCGGCCGTGGCGAATATGAACGTCCTGCGTGTCTGGGGCGGCGGCGTCTACGAGAGCGATGCGTTTTATGATCTGTGCGATGAGTACGGCATCTGCGTGTGGCAGGACATGATGCTGACCGAGGCCCAGTCGGAAAAACCTGCTGCGGCGGCGCTGGCGGCGTTCGAGCGCGAGGCGCGCCAGAACATCCAGCGGCTGCGGCACCACCCCAGCGTGGTGGTCTGGAGCGGCGGCGACAGCAGAGGGAAAGGGATCGCGAAAGAGTATCAGCAGGTGGCCGCCGCGGTGACAGCCGAGCTTGATCCGGATCGTCCCTGCCTGCCCGCGAGCGCGCACGTGCCGTTCTCGATGGATGGTGACCCGGACTACAAGCCGCTGCCGTCTTATCCCGAGCCACGCGTCGTGGCCGGCTACCTGAATGAAGATGAGCGCAACATCTCGCATCCTGTTTGCGCGTTCCATGTTACGCCTGCTGACGGGGCGCAGCAGGTGTATCACGCGTTTTTGGAGAGGTTTCTTCTGCCAGCTGGTTTTGACAACGCGCTGTGGCTGAGCCAGATTCAGCAGGGCGTAGCCGTTAGGGCGCAGATAGAGCAGGTCCGTATGGGCGATGTGCCGCCCGCCGGTTTTGTCTATTGGCAGTTCAACGATTGTTGGCCTGGATGCAGTCCCTCCTCGGTCGACTCCGAAGGCCGCTGGAAGGCGTTACACTTTATGGCCCGCCGCTTTTTCGCGCCGCTCTGGATCTGTGGCGGATACCGCGCCGAAGCAGGCGTTGTTGACCTCTTTGCGTTTAATGACGGGGTCAAGCCGTTCAAGGGCGAGATCCAGTGGCGTCTGACGCAGATGGATGGCACGGTCACGGCGGAAGGCGCGAAGAAAGTGGCCTTGGCGGGTGCCTCGCGTGAAAAGCCCGTGAGTGTCAAAGTCCAGGAGGCGTTGCGCAAGGTCGGTGCGCCCAATTTGTTGCTGTGGTTCTATCTGTTGGATGAGCAGGGCAATCAGGTGGCGTGGAACATGGTGCTGTTTTGTGCGCCGCGCGAATTGGCTTTGCAGCCGCCCCGCATGCGGGCCGAGATTCGCAACTGGGATGACAACAGCTTTGCGGTGACGCTGACCAGCCACCATCCGGCCATGTGGGTGTGGGTTTCGCTGGACGGGATGGACGCGCGGTACGACGACAACTTTTTCTGCCTCGAGCCCGATAAACCGTTCCGCGTGCGTATCACGCCCGCCACGCGGATCAAACTCGATCAGTTCCGTCAAATCATCCGTATCGGCTCCCTGCGCGACACGTGGCAGGAGAAGCGCAACCTGATTCAGGTGATGGCCCCCGCAAAGAAGTAAAAAGGAAGTGTTTAGGCCGACGCCTGCGTGAGTGCCTCACAGGCCAATAAGGCCAATAATAAACACGTTTTTGCTTGGACTCTGGACCGGCGGACGGCTCGGGGATCCGTCCCTACCGGACGCGGCTACACACGCCGGGCGCAAGGACACTGCCGCATGGAGGGCACACCACCGAGAGGAGGCCACCGCGCATGAAAAACGTGC